>JAAELY010000332.1 GCA_024226335.1 bacterium | reverse complement strand
TGGATGATCGAAGAGCAAGGCATGGCGAAAATCCCCGAGCCGGACAACTCGATCGTTCTCGATTACCTCGAAGCGAACTACAACGAAGACCGGCCGAACTTTTCGCAGCGCTAGCGTGCGCGTAAGCGCTTCGGTGGTGGAAGCCTTTTCGGCATTCTCTTTGTCGCCGCCAGGTCGGAGCCTCTCTCGTTAGTCGGGGATGCTCTTCGCGTTCGGGACCGCGACCGAGAACATGTCGCCGAGCGCTGACAGGCTTGCATCCTGCAATTGCCTGGCAGGCATGTCCGCGCCGGTTTCGGGGTTGGAGATCGTGCGCGTAGCCGTGGCGCTCCCCACCACCGTGTTGCCGTAGCCGTGGTTGAACGACGCGCGCGTTGTCGAGTTCACGCACATATGATCCCAACGGCATGTAATTTTGACCGATATGAGCCCATTTTCTCATTCCGATTGATTTGACTGTTTCGGGCTGTTCGAGGAGTCGGTTCCAGGCATCACAACCGGCGTCGATGAT
>JAAELY010000331.1 GCA_024226335.1 bacterium | reverse complement strand
GTTCGACACCTGACGGAAGATTCCCATCTCTCGCACTGTGTGACATGGTCGCGGGATGAGACGCGATGACCTTTGCCTTTACCTCGGCCCCGCCGACCGGGCGCAACTCCAAGCGCTGCTGACCGACCGCAACACGCCGCGAAAGATTGTGTGGCGGGCGGAGATCGTCTTGGCGACTGCCGATGGCTTCGGGACCAACGAAATCATGCGGCGTGCCGCGACTTCAAAGCCCACGGTTTGGCGCTGGCAGCAGCGGTATCTCGACGAGGGGGTCGCGGGCCTCAAGCGAGACAAGACGCGGCCGTCTCGCGTGCCCCCGTTGTCTCAGGAAACGCGGCTCGCAGTGATTGCAAAGACGGTGCAGGAGACACCGCCCAACGCCACACATTGGAGCCGCAGCATGATGGCCGAAGCAGTTGGCATTTCCCCATCAAGCGTAGGGCGCATCTGGGCGGAGGCAGGCCTCAAACCGCACCTGGCGCACGGGTTCAAAGTGTCGAACGACCCTCTATTCGAGGAGAAGGTAACGGATATCGTGGGGCTCTACCTCGATCCTCCCGATCGCGCGGTGGTGCTGTGCGTGGATGAGAAATCACAAATTCAGGCCCTCGACAGAACGCAGCCCGGGCTGCCGCTCAAGAGGGGCCGCGCTGCTACCATGACGCATGATTACAAGCGGCACGGCACGACCACGCTGTTCGCCGCGCTCGATGTGAAATCGGGAATGGTTATCGGAGACTGCATGCCGCGCCACCGCGCGAAGGAGTTCCTGGCCTTCTTGCGCCGCATCGAGCGCATCGTCCCCAAATCCCGCGACGTTCATCTGGTCCTCGACAATTACGCGACCCACAAAACGCCGGAGGTGAAGGCTTGGCTGGAGAAGCATGCGCGCTTCAAGCTCCACTTCACGCCCACCAGCGCATCCTGGCTGAACCTCGTCGAGCGCTTCTTTGCGGCGATCACGACACGGCAGATACGCCGGGGAAGCTACACCAGCGTCGATGATCTCGAGACCGCGATCTACGAATACCTGGCTCATCACAACGCCAAGCCCAAACCGTTCGTCTGGAGCAAGTCGGCCGAAGATATCCTCGCCCGGGAACGGCGCGCCCTCGACGCTCTCGATACGATCCGCGGCAGTCGGTAACATCCGTCAGACTCAGAACACTAG
>JAAELY010000330.1 GCA_024226335.1 bacterium | reverse complement strand
GACGTTCTTTACGGCGATGGCCACTGCCTTGCGCTGGCCGACAATCACAACCAGGCGCTTGCCACGGGTAATCCCGGTATAGAGCAGATTGCGCTGGAGCATGGCGTAGTGCTGAGTCAGAACCGGGATGACGACAGCGGGATATTCCGATCCCTGGCTTTTGTGAATCGTCGCGGCGTAGGCCAGCACCAGCGTATCAAGCTCGCCGAACAGGTAGGTCACGGTCCGACCGTCAAAACTGGCGGCCAACTCTCCCTCGTCGACATCGATACTCTCAACGTAGCCGATGTCCCCGTTGTAGACTTCCTTGTCGTAGTCGTTCTCGATCTGCATGACCTTGTCGCCCGGCGCGAAGGTCGAACCAAAACGTTCCACCTTGTTGTCCCCGGAGGGATTCAGTGCGGCCTGAAGCTCAATGTTGAGTGAGCGCGCTCCGACACCGCCGCGGTTCATTGGACAGAGAACCTGGATGTCGCGAATGGGATCCAGACCGAAGCGTTTCGGGATCCGGTTCTTGACCAATTCGAGAACTCGCGTCACCGCCTGATCCGGATCTTCGGCCGGGACAAAATAGAAATCGCTGTCGCCGTCCGGCCTGCCGAGATCCGGCAATTGGCCCTGATTGATCCGGTGCGCACTGGTGATGATCCTGCTCTGGGCCGCCTGTCGGAACACCTCCGTGAGCCGCACGACCGGAATCGCGTTTGAGCCGATGACATCAGCCAACACCTGCCCGGGGCCGACGGAGGGCAACTGGTCGATATCACCAACGATCAGGACCGCGGCATGATCCGGAACCGCCCTCAGCAACGCGTGCATCAGGGAGACGTCAACCATCGAGCTTTCATCGACGACCAGAAGATCGCAGTCGAGAGGGCTCTCCTCGTTTCGTTTGAAACCGAATGACTTGGGATCGATTTCCAGCATGCGATGGATGGTCTTCGCCTCCATGCCGGTTGCTTCCTTCACCCTTTTGGCAGCCCGTCCAGTCGGCGCGCACAGCAACAGCTTGACGGCCTTTGCCGCCAGGATCTGCAGGATCGAGTTGACGATGGTGGTTTTGCCAACACCAGGTCCTCCGGTGATCACCATGACCTTGGAGCGAAGGGCAAGACGGATGGCCTCGGCCTGGGTCGGAGCAAGGGTCAGGCCGGTCTTCTTCTCGATCCAGGGAAGCGCCTTGTCGGCGTCGATATCTGGCCAGGGACGATGGCCCGAGACAAGATGGCGGAAGCGATCGGCGACACCTTTCTCTGCGCGATAGAGCCCACTCAGGAAAACGCACGGGGTTTCTGCAACCGAGCCGGCAATCACGGTGCCTTCCGCCAGTTCCAGGTCGATGGCGGTTTGGATCAGCGGATCCGGAACCTCGAGCAGTTTGGTGGAGAGCGGGATCAGTTCCGCAAGAGGCAAGCCGCAGTGACCGTTGCCCATCGCTTCGGCGAGAGCATAGGAAATACCGGCGCGCACGCGGATCATGGCGGTTTTTTCGATCCCGAGTTTTTCGGCAATCAGATCCGCCGTGCGGAACCCGATGCCGCGAATGTCCTGCGCCAGGCGGTAGGGGTTCTCGCTCATCACTTGCACAGAGTCGACGCCGTAGGTCTTGAAGATGCGCACGGCCCGTGCGGTTCCGACCGCATGGCTGTGGAGAAACACCATGATCTCGCGGATGACTTTCTGATCGGCCCATGCGGACGTGATCTTGTCTGCGCGTTTCGGCCCGATGCCCTCGACTTCCCGCAACCGCGCGGGCTCCGCCTCGATCAGGTCAAACACGTCCGTGCCGAACATCTTGACCATCCGTTTGGCATAGACCGGTCCGATGCCCCGGATCATGCCGGAGCCAAGGTATTTCTCGATGCCATCGAGCGATGTCGGCGCGGATGTTTTCAGAAACCGGGCGCGGAGCTGCAGGCCGTGGGTGCGGTCATTGATCCACTCGCCGGAAGCGGTGACCCACTCACCCGCGGATATCATCGCCGCGTGTCCGATGGTTGTGACGAGGTCGCGGTGCCCGCGTGCCTTGATGCGCAGCACGCAAAAGCCGGTCTCCTGATTGTGGTAGGTCACACGTTCAACAAGGCCCGAGATGACTTCTCCCGGGTTGTCTTGCCGCGCGGGACCCTTGGCGTTCAAGGCCCGCGATCCCTGGTGCTTTTAGCCAGGTCTGCGATCGCCTTGCTGAACAGATGGCGCGGTATGTTCACGAGCGCAAACCGGCGCCGTTCCTCTGGTCTGCCGTCCTGGTCCGCCTCGATGACCAATTCGACGGTCTCGGAACTGGCGTGGAGCGACACCGAGATATCGTCGTCCCCGAAATCGACCTCGTGTCGGCGCATGTTGGCACCGCGAGTGATGACGTGGCTCATCGTCAAATCTCCCGCGCGAACCAGCGGATGCGACCGATGATGTGGATTTCTTCGACGCTGCGCTCGCAGGGGCTGTAGAAACCATTATCTGAGATGACCTGCACGGCGGGCGGATCGCTGTTTGCAACGTGCTCGAGCCGCTTGGCCACAAACCCCATGCCGTCGTTCAGAACGAAGATCCCGGGCGGTTTCGGTGCGCGGCGTCTCATGTCGGCCAGCACCTTATCACCGCTCGGCAGCGTCAGCGCCATGCTGTCGCCCTCCACATGCATGATGCGCAGCAGCGACGGGCTGGTCTTGAGGCCGCCCTTTATCCAGGATCGGCGGAAGTGATAGGCGCGGCCCGGCGTGTCGCGGCCTTCAGCCACTACCGCGCCACCGCCCATTGACGGGCGCGGGGCGGCGTGCGCGATCGCAACGAAGGCTTCATCGGGATTGTCGATGAAGGGCGGCGTGCCGTCCACGTTGCCGATCCCGTGGATCAGCCAATCCCGGTCCACCTTCAGCACCGCCGCGACCTCGCGGAGTTTCTCGATCCCCGGTCGGGTCGAGCGTCCGCGCAGGATGTCGTAGACGAAGGAGCGGTTCACACCGGCCATCTCGGCAACGCGGGCCGGGCTGAGGCCGAGCTGGTCGGCGCGCGCGCGGAGACGGTCGGCAAGGGTATGAGGTTCGGTCATGTTTCCCCCAAGGGGCTTTGGATACATTTGGGTAGAATAGGATTGATCGGATCGCGTCAAGGAATTGGAACAAAGCATTGGCATTCGACGGCGAGGATCGAGGAGCAGATGGACATCGAGAAGGCGTATTTCATTCTCCCGGAGATCCTCGATCACTGGTCCATTTTCGAGGCCGACCTGATCTACCGTTCGAAGAATGACGAGCTGCGGACTATCGGCTCGAGTTCTTGGCCTGCGGCTTGAGTTCGGTGACTACGAGGAAGACGGGGGGCGTCAGGGATGCCGCATGCCGTGGGAGCAGAGGTGCTACAGCGGACTGCTTGATCACCACGTACAGGATGTCTTCCAGCTATTTTGGTGCAGAGAGTGTCACTTGCGGGATTTCAGGACGCAGCCTGCGGGCTTCATGCATGTGGATCTGGGCCCCGCGCGCCAATGGAGCGATCGCTTCCCGGTCCGGGCAACAGCATTTGCCGAGGAACCGCTGCCCGCGCGCGAAGTGCTGGCGCAATGCCGTATCATGAAGAGTGGCGGGGCAGCCGGGGTGGCGACGTTGGGTGCTACGGGCGTCGAAGTCGCGATGATGGGCGACTATGCGGTCATGCGTGAGCAGGCGCGGAAGCGGTGATCTCAGGAGCGCGGCTCAAGTGGTTGACAGAGAGGTTGTCCTTGACCTTCCAGCCGGAAGGCGCCCAGTCCCTCGACCGCACCGCGGCCCAGATGGCACTGTTCGCCCATGGCCAGCAGCGGCCAGATCCGGGGGATGTCGCCGGTGATCAGCAACGCGCCGGTCATGGTATCCTTGCGACGCGCCTGCCCGCG
>JAAELY010000329.1 GCA_024226335.1 bacterium | reverse complement strand
CACGCTCGTGGAATTCGGGTCCGGATCCAGCCGAAAGACGCGGCTCCTGATCGAAGCGCCCGAGGAACTGCACACTTACATTCCCATCGATGTTTCGGAACCCTTCCTCGCGCAGGCTGCACAACGTCTCGAGGCCGAGCATGATGGGCTCCGTGTCAGCCCCGTCGTCGGTGACTTCACGAAGACCCGAACGCTCAACGGAGCCGTTCGGGGACAGATTCTTGGCTTCTTTTCCGGCTCCACGATCGGAAATCTCACCCACGAAGAAGCACATAAATTTTTGCGGAATGCAGCGCACCTACTGGGCTGCGGCAGTTCTTTCCTCATCGGCGTCGATCTCAAAAAGAGCCGCAGCCGCGACATTCTAATCCCCGCGTATGACGACGAGGCCGGTGTAACGGCGTCCTTCAGCCTCAACCTTCTTTCACGCATCAACCGCGAGCTAGAAGGCACATTCGACACCACGCAGTTCACACATCAGGCGCTGTACAACGAACGCGAGGGGCGGATCGAAATCTATCTGGAGAGCCTGACGGAACAGT
>JAAELY010000328.1 GCA_024226335.1 bacterium | reverse complement strand
GCCGTTCCAGGTGATCGGCCGGCGCTCCCTGATCTCGTCGTAGAACTCCTCGCACTTGTAGCTGGTGCCGTGAGCCCCAACGCCGTTCTTTCTGACGTTCGGGCCGAGCGAGATGTACTGCTTGTACAGGTCCTTGTAGCTACGGGTGACGACCTGGAGTCCCGGCATCGTCTTTCCGGGAATCGCCTCGACCTCGCCGTCGAGCCACTCTTTCATGTCGGTCTGGGCGATCTCGGCGGGTGTGTCGTGGGCCAACGGCGTGGCCACCACATCGCGCACCTCGTCAGGGAAATGCCGTTCCGAAAGTTCGGAGAATTTCTCGGAGATGTCTTTGAAGATATTCCAGTCGCTCTTGGACTCCCAGCACGGCGGCACCGCCTCGGACAGCGGGTGCACGAAGCTGTGCATGTCGGTGGAGTTGAGGTCGGACTTCTCGTACCAAGTCGCGGCGGGCAATACGATGTCGGAGTACAGCGCCGACGTGTCCATGCGGAAATTCAGGTCGACGACCAGGTCCATCTTGCCCTGGGGCGCATTCTCGTGCCACGCGACCTCCTTCACGGAGTCCTTGGCGATCTCGGTTGCGATCGCGTTGTCGTGGGTGCCCAGGTAGTGCCGCAGGAAGTACTCGTGGCCTTTGCTGCTGGACATCAACGCGTTACCGCGCCAGATGAACCAGACGCGCGGCCAGTTTTCAGAGGCGTCGGGGTCCTCGACTGAGAACTTCAAGTCGCGTTTCTTCAGCCTGTCCACAATCGAGCGTACGACGTCTTCGCCCTTTTCCTCGGCTTCGCGCGCCAGATCCAAGCTGTTCTCGTTGAACTGCGGGTAGAAAGGAAGCCATCCGTTTCGCACCGCGCGCACCTGGGCGTCCATCGTGTGCCCGGCGGCCAGGGAGCCCTTGGGCTGGTTCGGCGGCACGGTGTGGTAATCCGTGAAGGACTTCTCGTAGCGCCACTGGTCGGTGTTCACATAGTGCCAGCTCGGCGCGTTCTGCAGGCGTGAGGCCGGGATCCAGTCCTTGGCGAAGGCGATCGCACCCCAGGACTCGGCGGGTGCAAGCTTCTCCTGCCCGACGTAGTGGGCCAGACCGCCGCCGTTCTTGCCCACGCAGCCACAGAACATCAGCGCGTGGATGCCGGCGCGGTACATCAGGTTGCCGTGGTACCAATGGTTGATGCCCGCACCGATGATGATCGTGCACTTGCCGCCGGTGTGCTCCGCGGTGCTGGCCCATTCGCGGGCGAACTGCAGGAGGTCCTTGCGGCCCAGCCCCGTGAATTTTTCTTGCCAGGCCGGGGTGTAGGGTGCGTCCGCATCGTCGTAGTCCGCGGGATACTCGCCTCCGAGCCCCCGGGGTACTCCGTACTGGGCCATCATCAGGTCGTAAACCGTGGTGACCGTGACCTGCTTGCCGTCGGCCGTGGTCAACGTCTTGACCGGCACCTCGCGGTGCAGCGGGCGTGCCTCGGCGAAATCGTCGAGCAAGACGCTGCGCTTGCCGTCCTCGATTCCGAGAAGGGTCAAGGTCGGATCGATGTCGCTACCTTCGACCGAGTCCTTGAGCGTCAGGTTCCATTTGCCCTTTTCCGTTTCCGCCCAGCGCGAGCCGACGCTTCCGCAAGGCACTTTCGGCCGATTCTCGTTCTTGTCCCAGAACAAGAATTTCCAGTCTCCGTTCTCGATGTCCGTGAAGGGCGCGAGACGGTTCGCGCGCAGTAACTGCCCCGGCTTGAACTCGCCGTCCTTCTCGACGATCTCGACGAGGTGCGGTGCGTCCGTGAACTGCTTGGTGTACTCGATGAACGCCGGGACTTGCCGTTCGTGGTGGTATTCCTTGAGGATGACGT
>JAAELY010000327.1 GCA_024226335.1 bacterium | reverse complement strand
GTGCATTCAGATCGGAAATCTGATCCCTTTCCGATCGCGTGAGGTGAAGATATCCTGGCATGGCAACATCGCTTTCTTGTGTGACAACAAGCGGATATCAAATCCGCCGGCGATGTTGCACTTCACGTCTGAATTCACCGGATGCAGCTGGCGCTTCGCATCAATCTCCTGCACTGTCTTATCCCCGCGTAGCGCTTCAAGCGTTACAGCAGCCTTAAACTTGTCTGAAAAGTTCCGTCGCTTCGTCATTCTCGTATCCATTCATTCGAGTTGGAGACATCTTAGCACGCTGTCAAAATCTGCCGGACCACTTCAGATTGCCCTGAGGGCATTTCGGCTTGCATGGGACAATCGCTCACCCTAGAAGGGCGCGTGGATTTTTGCGGCCCCGGCGATACGCGTGCGCGGGTCAGGAGAGGACGACAGAACATGCAGGTTACCGAAACCCTGAATGAAGGGCTCAAGCGCGGCTACCAGATTACACTGACCGCTGCCGAGCTGGACGAGAAAGTCAACGAAAAACTCGTCGAGGCTCAGCCTGAGGTCGAGATGAAGGGGTTTCGCAAGGGCAAGGTGCCGATGGCCCTGTTGAAAAAGCAGTTTGGCCCCCGTGTGTTGGGCGAGGCGATGCAAGAGACCATCGACGGCGCGATGCAGCAGCACTTCGATGATAGCGGCGACCGCCCGGCGCTGCAGCCCGAAGTGAAAATGGTCAACGAGGACTGGAAAGAAGGCGACGACGTTGCCGTCGAGATGTCCTATGAGGCGCTGCCCGAGATCCCGGATTTCGACATGAAGACGCTGAAGCTGGAAAAACTGGTTGCCGCGACCGACGACGAGGCAGTTCAAGAGGCCCTGGGCAGTCTGGCCGAGAGCACGCAGAATTTCGAGGACCGCAAGAAAGGCTCCAAGGCCAAGGATGGCGATCAGGTGGTGATCGACTTCAAGGGCTCGGTCGATGGCGAGGAGTTCGACGGCGGCGCGGCAGAGGACTATCCGCTGGTGCTGGGATCGAACTCTTTCATCCCGGGTTTCGAGGAACAACTCGTGGGAACCAAGGCCGGCGACGACATCGAGGTCACGGTGACCTTCCCCGAGGAATATGGCGCCGAGAACCTGGCCGGCAAGGGCGCGGTCTTTGCCTGTTCGATCAAGGAAGTGAAAGAGCCCGTGGCCGCGGCGATCGATGACGAGATGGCCAAGAAGTTCGGTGTCGACGATCTCGACACGCTGAAGGGCCAGGTCACCGAGCGGCTGGAGGCCGAATATGCCGGTGCCGCCCGGGCAGTAATGAAGCGCAGCCTTCTGGACCAACTGGACGATGCGGTGGCGTTCGATCTGCCGCCGAGCCTGGTAAAGGCCGAAGCCGACCAGATCGCCCATCAACTGTGGCACGAGGAAAACCCCGATGTCGACGGCCACGACCACGCCCCCGTCGAGGCGACCGAGGAGCATACCGACTTGGCCGAGCGCCGCGTGCGTCTGGGTCTGCTGCTGGCTGAACTGGGCCGCAAGAACGAGATCAAGGTCAGCGACGCCGAGATGACCCAGGCGGTGATGAGCCAGGCTCGCCAGTACCCGGGACAAGAGCGCCAGTTCTTCGAGTTCGTGCAGCAGAACCCGCAAATGCGACAGCAGCTGCAGGCGCCAATCTTCGAGGACAAGGTTGTCGATTTCATCTTCGAGCTGGCTGATGTCAGCGAAAAGAAGGTGGGCAAGGACTACCTGCAAAAGGCCGTCGAGGCGCTCGAGGAAGACGACGAATAGAACAAACCCTGGGAGGAGGGGAAAGGCCACCTTTCGGGGCGGCCCTTTCTGTTCGGGCGAGGGCGAGGTTTCGTCGCGCCGCGATCTTCGAGGTAGTCGCAAGCCTATGCGCCTAGTGGATTGGCCCATTCAAAAGAGTCCGATTTAGGATTCCCTTTTGAACCGCGGCATGCGAGTCTTCAGCATGCGTACAGGACTATCTTTCACGGTTTTGGCGGCCGACCGTAAACGGCTTGAAGCGATCATTTCCGGTCTAAAACACCACAAAAGCATGTCTGGCGTGCGCGGATCGTATTGCTGAGCGCCGATGGCGTCGGGACACTGGGATCATGGCGGCAACCATTGCCCGGCAGGGCATTCCATAGACCTGTTTCACAATAGGGCCATTTCTGCGATTCTGGCCGCACTTTGGCCGTGGAGTTTGGGGAAATGGCGGTATTGAAGGTCTTGCGCGCACGTCCTGAGTTGTTTTTCCGCCTTTCGGGAATGCGTCTGGCGGACTTTGACGCTCTGGTTTTCGAGCTTCGCCCGATTTGGCTTGCCCAGGAGAAGCGACGTTT
>JAAELY010000326.1 GCA_024226335.1 bacterium | reverse complement strand
GTCGTCGAGTCCGCATTCGCCCTCGTGCTTCCACGTGAAGTAGCGTGTGCGCGACAGTCGCAGGACCCGAAGCACAGAACGCAGTGGCAACACCGAGCACGATCGGTCGATCGCCCGCAGCAGCTCTTGCTTCCGATCCCCCTCTGGCAGCCGCGTTCGGTCGAGGGAGAATCCCGACACACGGAGCAGCGCAAAGAGCAGACGGAGAAACGCGCTCAGGATCTTGACCCGTTTCTGGAGTCGGAGCACTTCCTTCTGCAACGCCCTCGTGTCCATGCCGACAACTTCGGCCGACACGACAGCGGCACGTGCTGGAGTTAGCCAGCCTCGGGCGGTCGAACGAGGAACACCATGTCGCGTCGCATGTTCGGTGTCGCCCGTGGAGCGGACGAGGTCGCGAAAGCGATGGTCATACCTCCGCACGGTTCGAGTCTTCATCTCCATGCTTCAGGCATCGGCCATGGAGATGGCGCGACAACTGCAGCTCAGAGCGGGCAGTCGTACGCCCTTGAAACAGACAACTTAATATCGGCCCCAGGCTTAGAGATGATGGCGAGCCCTCGCGCACAATAGTCCCGAATGTCCTGGTAATTAGCTCGGCTGGATGCGCGACCCTGAACTGTGGCC
>JAAELY010000325.1 GCA_024226335.1 bacterium | reverse complement strand
GGCAGGAGCTTCGGGCTGCGGTATCGCGGTCGTGGCAGGAGCTTCGGGCTGCGGTATCGCGGTCGCGGCCAGAGCTTCGGGCTGCGGTATTGCGGTCGCGGCCAGAGCTTCGGGCTGCGGTATCGCGGTCACGGTCGGAGCTTCGGGCTGCGGTATCGCGGTCGCGGCCAGAGCTTCGGGCTGCGGTATTGCGGTCGCGGCCAGAGCTTCGGGCTGCGGTATTGCGGTCGCGGCCAGAGCTTCGGGCTGCGGTATTGCGGTCGCGGCCAGAGCTTCGGGCTGCGGTATTGCGGTCAGGCTGTGAGGGTCGACGACACGAGTCCGCTCCTGGTCCGTCAGAGCGTAGAACTGGCCGATCAACGCCTGCGCCTCAAAGGGTTTGGCGATGTGGCCACTCGCTCCGACCGCCCGGGCCTTCTCTTCGTCATATGTCTCGAAGGTTCCCGTTAGCAATAAGAGTGGGATGCCCGCGAGTTCCGGATCCCGTCGGATGGCCGCGCATAGCTCGTATCCGCCCATCCCGGGCATCGCGATGTCGGCCATGATCAGATCGGGCTTCAATTCCATCGCTCGAACCAGGGCATCCGCGCCGTTGTCCACGGTCACCAGTTCCACGTCTTCATTTGCGAACGTGATCCCGACGACCTTCTGGATCGTGACACTGTCGTCGGCTAGAAGCAGGGTCTTGGGCATTCCGCCTGAACCTCCAAGCACAGAAACCAAAAGCCATAACTGGCGTTACTTCCGGTCTCTATCGGTATTCTTGCGTGAGTGGTTGAACTCTCTGCCGACGAATGCGCATAAGAGACGATATCAAATCCTTCGGGGGTGGGGCGGAGTCCCGTCAAGGTGGGCTGAGAAAGACCGATTCCCAGAGTATGTGGAAGCGGGAGATTTTCGCCTCATGTCTCTGAGATATGCGGCGTGTACGGACGTCGGACGACGTCGCCGGGTCAATGAGGACGCGTTTGCCATCCGTGCGGACCGCGGTCTATTCGTCGTTGCCGACGGACTTGGCGGACATGTCGCCGGCCGCCGCGCATCCAGCACCGCCACTGCCGCATTCGTCAGCAGCTTGCTTCTCGCCGACGGTATTTCTCGGCCGGACGCCATGCGCTACGGAGCGCTTTGCGCGAACGCCGCTCTTCACGATGCCGCCGAGCGTGAGCCCGATCTTCGGGGTATGGCGACCACGTTGGTTGCGATCTGGGTCGTCGAGAACCAGTTGACGCTCGCGCACGTGGGCGATAGCCGCATCTATCTACTGCGCAGTGGAAGTCTGCGTCCGCTGACCCTGGATCACTCCGTGGTGGGCGAACTCGAAGCGCAGGGCCAGCTATCGCCTGAACAGGTGGCGACCCATCCGCAACGTCACGTGATCACGCGCGCGCTGGGCGTGCGCCTGCGGGTCGAGCCAGACATCGCATCGATGCGCGTGCAATGTGGCGACGTGGTCCTGCTGTGTTCGGACGGAATCAACGGCCAGCTGACAGACGAAGACATCTGCGACACGCTGGTCTCCCGAGCGGATGATCTGGACGCAGCCGCTCGGTCGCTGATCAGCGAAGCGAACGCCCGCGGTGGGTCAGACAACGCGACGGCCGTACTGGTCGGGATCAAATAGAACTAGGAATTCGACTCCAGATCGCCCTTTGAGAGCAGGCTCTCTGCGATCGAATCCGGATCCGCTCGATATGCACCGAGTTCGATGCGTCGCTTGAGTTCTTCGAGGCGCTCCTGACGAGCGTCGCCGTCCGCGCAATCTCGAAGGTATTCGGGGGAGTAGAGATCCTCGGCCGTCAGGTCGGGTTCAATCACGCGATCCTTTGGATCATGGGCCATGCCCGCTCTCCTCTCCGTAGTACGCACCCGCAGACTCGCCGGCGCTTGCATGGAGGAATCGGGACGTTCCTCGAACTTCTTTAGCATTCCTCGACGCTAGCGCCAAATCCGCTGGTTTTACAGAGATTTCTGCGTGTTGCTGGGGCCGGATTCAGCTCTGGAGAAGACCTCGAAGCTTGGAGCGAAGGCGAGCAACGGCCTTCGTGTGGATCTGGCAGACACGTGATTCGGTGATGCCGAGCACGCCGCCGATTTCCTTCATATTGAGGTCTTCGTAGTAGTAGAGCGAGATCACCAGGCGTTCCTTTTCCGGGAGAATGCCGATGCATTCCGCGACCGCTTCGCGTCGCTCGCGCAACTTCAGCGATGAGAACGGGTTTTCGGATTTTACGTCCTCAAAGATGTCGCCGTGCAAGGGCTGATCGGAGTCTCCGCCGGAGCGCAGTTCGTCCAGATTGACCATGGAGACACCGCGTACCTGGTTCACCAGGAAGTGGAACTCCTCGAGGTCGAGGCCGAGCGAAGATGCGACTTCGCTCTCGGTGGCTGCGCGACCGACGCGCTGCTCTATTTCCTGATACGCCTGCTCGAGTCTTCGAGACTTCTGCCGGATGGAGCGGGGAACCCAGTCGAGCGAACGCAACTGGTCGAGGATCGCACCCTTGATGCGGAACTCTGCGTACGTCTTGAACTTGCAGTTCTTGTCCGGATTGTACTTGTCGATCGCATCCATCAATCCGATGACGCCCGTGCTCTGCAGGTCGTCTAGATCGATATGCGATGGCAGCCTTACGGCGATCCGGTTCACGATGTACCGGATCAGAGCAGTGTGCTCCAACACGATCGTTTCCTTGACCTCCTGCGGGATCTTGCCGTGCTTTTCATGTGCGTCCCGAAGCATAGCTTCCATGCCAACCTCCCGAATCCATTCGTAGCTCGCACTCTCACGCGGCTAATGTGCAATTCGAATGCCGCAAGCGTGTGGGCTCGCGCTGGTTCGAAGGTGAACACGCATGCGCACGCAGATCTGCCGAAAGAGGCGGGCGAGCCCAAGCGGAAACGCAGCGGTGGCGATCTGCATCGGGATTCGAGGCTGCGATCGCAGCCGTCGATCGATTGACGGTCGGGTACCAATCGGGGTTACCAAAGCGTCATCGGGTTCCGGTTCGTTACCGATCCGGGATCCGAATCCGATCTGCTAGACAGTTATTCGGGAGGCTGGAGACCCTTGGAGCGGATCTTCTCGACGAGTGTCGTGCGCTTCAGGTTCAGCAGGTTCGCCGCACGGTTCTTGTTCCAGCCCGTCGCATTCAGCGCCTGCGTGATCAGATCGGCTTCGACTGCACCGACTACCTTGTCGAAATCGATGCCGTCTTCGGGCAGTGCGACACTCGGAAGACTACTCGAGTGGCCGAGGATCTCGGTCGGTAGATCCTCCTCGTCGATCCAGCCGCTGCGCTTCAGGATGCTCATGCGTTCAACCATGGCCTGTAGTTCGCGCACATTGCCCGGCCAGTCGTACTCGATCATGTGCTTGATGGCGGACGTCGTGACGCCCTTGAGCTCGGGGTAGTCCCGGCGTTGCAGGGCCAGGAAATGCTCGATCAGCAACGGGATGTCATCGCGGCGTTCCCGCAACGAGGGCACGTTCACAGGCACGACGCTCAAGCGGAAGTACAGGTCTTCGCGGAAGCGCTTCTCCTGGATCAATAGCGGCAGGTCTTGATTGGTCGCGGCGACGATTCGCACATCCACGCGTTCGGGTTTCGAGGTGCCCACGGGCTCGAATTCGCGCTCCTGGATCACTCGCAAGAGCTTCGTTTGCAGCACGGGGCTCATATCGCCGATTTCGTCCAGGAAAAGCGTGCCGCCGTTCGCCGCGCTGAAGCGTCCGATGCGATCGCGCAGAGCCCCCGTGAAGGCCCCCCGGACGTGCCCAAAGAGTTCACTCTCCAGCAGTTCTTCGGGGATCGCGCCGCAGTTGACCGCGACGAACGGTTTTTCCGAGCGCGAGCTGTTGAAGTGGAGTGCGCGCGCCACGAGTTCTTTGCCCGCTCCGCTCGGCCCCAGGATCAGGACGGTGGCGTCGGTGTCTGCAACCTTCTGCACGATGTCGAGTGTTTCGCGCAGCGCGTCGCTTTCGCCCACGATGTTCTCGAAGCCGAAGCGCACCTCGAGCTGGCGCTGGAGCTGGCGGTTCGAAGTTCGCAGTCGGCGGAACTCGAGCGCGTTTTCGAGCATGGGGCCAAGGCAGGCGATCTGGTCGTAGTCTTTTGCAATGAACCAGAATGCGCCCGCTTCCTGAGCTTCGATCGAATGCTCAGGAGAACCGAAACCCGTGATTACGATGCATACGGCTTCCGGGTCGGCTGCCCGCACCTGGCGCACGAACTCAACTCCGTTCACTCCTGGCATCTTCAGGTCGGTCAAGACGAGGTCGTAGGGGCGCTGCTTGAGTTTCTCGAGTCCGGTCGCAGGATCGCCAACCGCCGTAACCGCAAGGCCTTCGCCTTCCAGATACCGGGTCAACGCTTTTCGATACAGCGCATCGTCATCAACAACGAGTACAGACGCTCGAACCACTCAATCTCCCCCCAAGGAGCGGCGGAAGTGTAGGCGAGCCAGTGCGTTCGCTCAAGCCGTGGTGAGAACGCTCCGATCACGCGGGCGATGTCGGACGAGAATCCAGTCGCTTCGCGGCGCCGCTCTTCAGCGCGACCGCGCGTGTTGGTCGCAGACGACGAACCTCGCCTGGTTCGCAGTCTGCGCCGACAGGTCGAAGGCGGCGGATACGAAGTTCTGGAGGCACCGGACGCCGCAAGCGTGCGCAAGCAACTCCGTCGGGATCCCGAAGTCGTTCTGCTCGATCTCAAACTGGGTGAGGCCTCCGGTCTCGAGCTCATTTCCGAGATCCGAGGAAGCTGCCCGCAGGCCGAGATCGTCGTGATCACGGGACATGCGAGTGTGGATTCCGTAGTTGCATGCATGCGTGCGGGAGCCTTCGACTACCTGGAAAAGCCATTCGGTGACCAGCATCGGGTACTTCAGACTCTCCAGCGTGCGCGTGAGTTTCGCGGTCTACGCATACGCAATCGCGAACTCGAGGGTGAACTCGACCGGCGTGCGGCGCTGGAGGGCATCATCGCGCGTTCCCAGCCCATGAAGCGCGTGGTCGACATGATTCGCGACCTGTCTTCGAATGAAAGCAATGTGCTCATCCAGGCCGAGAGCGGGACGGGCAAGGAACTGACCGCGCGCGCTCTGCACTCGACTTCGCCCAGAGGGGATGGACCGTTCGTGCCCGTCGATTGCGGTGCCTTGCCGGAAGGCATCATCGAGTCGGAACTCTTCGGTTACGAGCGCGGTGCTTTTACCGGTGCGGTTCGTGCGTCGGAGGGCTTGTTTCGCAGCGCCAATGGCGGGACGCTCTTTCTCGACGAAATCGGGGAACTCCCCGTCTCGCTTCAAGCCCGGCTCTTGCGCGTGATCCAGGAGCGCGAAGTCCGTCCGTTGGGCGCCACTGAATCCATTCCTGTCGACGTGCGCCTGATCGCGGCGACGAATCGCGATCTGGCCGAGGAAGTGCGCCGAGGTGGATTTCGCTCGGATCTGTTCTACCGGTTGCGGGTCGTATCGATCGAGGTGCCACCGCTGCGCGAGCGTCCAGAAGATATCCCGGAGCTGGTCAAGCTCTTCTTGTCCCGAGCTCCCAAGGATTCTCCCGTCAAAGGCATCGAACCGGATGCACTTCAGGCGTTGGTCGACAATTCCTGGCCGGGAAACATTCGCGAACTCGAGAACTGCCTCGAGGCAGCGCTCGCACTCGCCCGCGGTCCCTGGTTGCTTCGTGCGGACCTGGGCCTGGGCGATCACAGCGCGCCGAGTGCCACGCCTCCCGAGGGGATCGAGTTGTCACTCGAAGCCTACGAGCAACGCTGTTTGATCGACGCCCTGAAGCGCGTTGACGGTGACGTGAAACGCGCAGCGCAACTACTGGGAATTGGTCGCAGTACGCTGTACCGCAAACTCGTCCATCACAACCTCAACGACTCGTAGGTCTGCCGGAGACGATGAGCACGTCGGACAGCCGGGGGAAGCGCCTCGCAATCCGGTCGCCCCATTCGAGCAGGCGTCGGGCACCGTTCTCGGAAAGGCGCCCGAGCAGGTTCGCCCAGGGCTGAACGCCCCAGAGTAAAGAGATCCCGAGCCATTCTTCGATCTCGATGTGCTCTTCGATCTGCCGGCGCAGGAGGCGCAGGTCGTAGCGTGTGAAATGATCCGAGGGAACGTGATACGGTCGGCGACCGCCTGGAAGTCGCTCGGGGAAACGGTCGAAGAACTTCTGCACCCTGCAACCCAGGGAGCCGAAGTTCGCCACGGCCAGTACGACCCGGCCGTCCGGTTTCGTGACGCGCGCCATCTCGCGGATGCAGGCGTCGGGATTGTCGAAGTGATCGAGTGCTCCTTTGCAATACGCCGCGTCCAGGCTGTCGTCGCGGAAGGGGAGATGCTCTGACCAGGCGCGCACCCAGTGCACGCTTCCTTTCAGATCTACGTTTTCCTTCGCTTCGATCAGTCGGCCGAGTTCCGTCATTCGGCGCGACGGCTCTGCGCAGATCGCCCAGGCCCCTTCGCTTGCAAGAGCGCGGTCGTCCTGTCCGAGTCCGGCCGCCGAGTCCACGATCTGGACCGCGCCCCGCGCGCGAACGGCGGCGAGCGTTTCCCGAGTCATGCGCTCGAACAGGAACTCTGCGTCGCGCGAAGTGCCGGTCGGAATCACATCGGACATGTCCCTGTCCAGGTCGACGACTCTCATGCGGCCTCGGCGTTTGCGTCGATCGGAGGCTGCGGCGTGTCGTGGAATTCGCGCAGTACCTGCTCGTAGACCTTCTCGGTGCGAAAACCGACCTGTGCCCAGCCGAAGCGTTCTTCGAGTCGAGGGCGAGCGTCCAGGACTTCCCGTTGCGCGTCTTCCCAGCGTTCCAGCACGCCGGCGATTCCTTTGGCCAGGTCCGCAGCATCGGCCGGTTCGACCAGCACTCCCGCACCCGCTGCGTGGATTACTTCGGGTAACGCTCCTGCGCGTGTTGCGACCACCGGTGTGCCGGCCGCCAGGGCCTCGATGGCGGGCAGGCCAAAACCCTCAAACAGCGAAGGCAGGACGGTGATGGCCGATTCGCGAAACACTGCTTCGAGTTCTTTGCGTGGAAGTTTTCCTTCGAAGTGAATCCGCTCGCGCAGATGCAGATCGTCGATCTGGTTTTCCATCGGTGTGTTTTCCGGGAACGCGTCGAGTACTCGCAGAGATACCTCTGGAGGCAGGAGTGCGAGCGCAGAGATCAAGTACTCCAGACCCTTGTTCGGATCCCCGCAGCGCCCGATGAAGAGCAACTGGGGAGCTTCGGGTCGGGTGCGGGGTACGCCCGGATCGGGCAGGTCGACGCCGTTGTGCACGTTGTGGATGCGAGCCCTTGAAACGCCGAAGTCGTTTTCGATTGCGTCGGCCGATACCTCACTCGAGGTCAGGACTCCGGCAAGGCGACGCGCGACCCGGGCCTGCGTTCGCACCGGATAAAACGTAAGGCTGCCTTTGAACTCTTCGAATGTCCGGTCTCGCTGCAGGCTGGAGCGGCGATCGACGCTGAGCGGATGATGAATCATCGTGACGACGGGCAGCCCGATCGCCTGCAGACCGAGCAGTCCATAACCCACGGATTGTACGTCGTGGACCAGTTCATAGCGCACGCCTTCGCGGATGCGCGCGAGTACCTGGCGCGCCGCGCGCACGCTGAACGCGAACGGTTCGGGCAGGAAGCCGAATCGGCTGACCGCGTACTCGAAGAAGTTCAACGGGTGGAAGATGCGAAGTGGGTCGGGTTGCGGCAGGAAGGCCCCCGGTCCGCTCTTGAAGCGACTTCCCCAGAACATCTGATTCTCGATGCGAAACTCATTGGCCCAAGGCATTGGGTCGGGGTAGGGCGGGCCCACGAAGACGTCGATCTCGTGGCCCATCTGGGCGAGTCTCCGCGTGAGTGCGTGCAGATAGATGCCCTGGCCACCACTCTGCATGTTTCCGCGGTAGCACAGGAATGCGATGCGCATCAGGAGATCCCGCTGGCGACCCGAGTTCCGTACAGGATCAAGCTCTTCGGCCAGACCCAGTCGAGAAGGCGCTCGATTCTCGACCACATCGCGGAGTTGGTTGCCCGGATGAGGAAACGCCGATAAGCGCGTGTCGGGCCAGGGGTTTCGTCATCCAGTCCCATCAGGGATCGGATCACCCAGTACGGCGTGTGCAGGGAATGGGCGAAGCTCACATCGTCAACGCGCAGGCCGGCCCGCGACATGGCTTGTGCGAGGTCGCGCGGTTTGAACACGCGGATATGGCCCCCCGGGCTTTCGAAATAGTCGCGTGTGAGCATCAGGTAGAACCACTCGCTGGTGGCGGTCGGAATCGTGATCCCGATTCTTCCACCGGGTCGCATGACCCGAACCAGTTCGCGAATTGCGGCCGGGAAGTCGTGAACGTGTTCCATGACTTCGGAGCAGATCACGCGATCGAATGCGGCGTCTGGGAAGGGCAGGTGAAACACGTCGCCGCGCAGAACGCCTGCAGAGATCTTTTCTTCGCCACCCTCGCGTCGATCGTTGATGCCGGCGCGGGCGAGCTTCAGGGAGTCTACGTCGAGGTCGAGTCCCGCGACGCGCGCACCGCGGTCGAGTGCGCCGAAGCAGTGACGGCCACCGCCGCAGCCCGCATCGAGCAACCAGTCTCCTGACTCGAGTCCGAGGTGATCAAGATCGACGGTGAGCATCGACTACGTCTTCCAGAACCTCTGCGGTGTGCCTGGCTGCATCGTGCCAGCTGAAGACTTCGAGAACGCGCTTGCGCGCGGCGCGGCCCATGGCGGCCAGTTGGTCGCGCGGCAGAGTCACCAGATCGGTGATCGCGCCGGCCAGGGCCATGGAATCGCGGAAAGGCACGACTCGGCCCGTCTCGTCGTCGGTGCCGACCACTTCGGGAAGCGCGCCGCCCGCGGTTGCGATGACCGGCAATCCGCAGGCCATGGCTTCGGAGGCGGGGAAGCCGAAGCCTTCAAAGAACGACGGAACCAGGGCGATGCGCGCCGTGGAATACTCGGCGACCAACTCTTCGACCGTGAGCATCCGATCGACGATCTGGACGCGCTTCTCCAGCCCGAGTTCCTTGATCTTACGGGGCACGAGTCCGTCTTCTGGAATGCGTCCGTCGACGATCTTCAGCGTGATCTGTTCGTGAGTCTGCGCGAGCGCGTCCAACAGGTAGGGGATGCCCTTCTTGCGATCCTCGGTGCGTCCGACAAAGATCAGGTCGGTTTCGATCTCGCGGTCCTGCGGGTGGAAGATCTCCGCGTCGGTTCCGTTGTAGACGACTGACACATCTTTTTGCGGAACGCCGAAGTGTCGTTCGATCTCGCGCGCGGACGCGTGGGAGACCGTGAGGATGCGATCGAGTCGCGGAACGACGAACTCCTGCATCATCATCGGGAAGTAGAGCGTGCGCTTCCACTTGCGCCGAAAACGCGCGTCGATCTCGAAATCGGCCAGACGGTCGATGTGCAGTGGGTGGTGCACCATTCCCGCCACCGGTACGCCCATCGCACGCAAGCCCAGCAAGCCCCAGCACAGGGACTGGTTGTCGAGCACCACGTCGAACTGGTGCCTGCGCTGCAGTTCTCGCCAGCGCAGCATCAGCCGCAGTCCGAAGGCGGTCATCTCGGGAAAAACGCCGAAGCGCGTCGTGCCCAGTTCCCAGAGGTTGATCGGCAGCAGGGCTCGGAAGGGATTGTCCTTCGGCAGCGCTTCTTCCATGGGCAGGGCGAAAAAATTTTCGTTGGGAATCACGTGGAGGGGGATTTCCGGGTGGAGTTCGGGCAGCGGGGGGCCGGAAATCACGTGGACCTCGTGACCCAGTTCGTGCAGGCCCTTGGCCAGATAGGCCGCGTAGATACCCTGGCCGCCGCAGAACATATTTCCGCGATAGGTTAGAAGAGCGATGCGCACCTGATCAGGCCTGTCCCTTGGACGCCTCGTTCGTGGCGGGCTCTACGCGCGTGGGGGCCGAGGGGCCTCCGCTCTGGCCAAGAGGCTCGCCCTGGGCTTCGACCTGCACCGTCGCGATGGTCCAGCCGATCCACGCGACCAGGCCGATCACGAAGATCGTCCCGATCGTCACTGGAATCGCCAGGGCCCAATAGGCTCCGCTGAGCACCCCGTATAGGAATAGCGCGCCTGCTACCAGGGCAGCGAGGCAGACTAAACCCCCCAGAACTCTTGATCTTTCGTCGGCTCGATCACTCATCGGGGCCGGACGTTACCCGTCCGCTGATATGGCTGTCAATTCAGCCAAAGGCCCGCCTGTCAAGATCCGGGCGCGATCGGCCGAACTGTCCGTTCATGAACCCAAATGGCCCCCCCGCGCCGCGCCGCGACTTGCGCAATCCGATTCGAGTGGAGTGCGTACGCGCCAGCGGCGACAAGCCCTTTTTCATGGGATACGCCGGAAATCTCTCGGAGACAGGCGTTTTCATCAACTGCATGAACCCCCGCCCAGCCGGAACTCGCGTCCGGCTGGTCCTGCACATGCCGGGAATCTCGCAGCGCCGCTTCAGCTCGATTGCCGAGGTTCGCTGGCAGCGGGACTACGATGGGCGCAACGCCCCGCCGTCCGGCATGGGCCTGCGTTTCATGGAGCTGAGCACCGGAGTGCGCAGCATGCTGCGCGTGTTCTGTGCCAGCAATGAGCCCGATACCTTCCGGAAACTCCTGACCCCCGCCTGAGCGGGATCGCCGATCCGGTTGAAACCGGGCCCCGGTCCGGCTACCCAAGTCTCATGACTGGGTAGGGAGAGCAGTGTGCTCTGGATCGGACTGATGTCCGGCACTTCCGCAGACGCGGTCGATGCCGTGCTGGTGCGTATCGGCGGCGCGTCCGCACGTGCGCCCGAAGTACTGGCGTTTGAGTCCCTACCGCTCGAAGAAGAGCTGCGCAGGCGCATTCACGAGGCTTGCCTCGAACGTGTTGCGCTGCGCGACCTGGTTGCGCTCGATGTGGAACTTGGCGAGCGCTTCGCCCACGCAGCGCTCCTCGTCGCGCGCTCAGCGGGTGTAGAGCTCGAATCGATCGAAGGGATCGGCTCGCACGGCCAGACTGTGGGGCACTTTCCAGAGGTGCACGGCACACTGCAAATCGGTTCAGCCGCGGTGATCCACGAACTCACTCGTATTCCGGTGGTGGCGGACTTTCGCAGCGCTGACCTCGCGGCCGGCGGCCAGGGCGCTCCGTTGACGCCCTTCCTGCACCACGCGTGTCTTGCGGCGGCCGGGGAACGCCGTTGTGTGCTGAATATCGGCGGTTTTACGAATCTGAGTTATCTGGACGGTCAGGACGCGGCATCGCTGATCGCGTTCGACCCGGGTCCCGGCAACGCGTTGATCGATCGCGCGGTGCGCTGGGCCTCGGAAGGCGCGGAGCGCTACGACGTAGGGGGGGGCCGCTGTGCGCGCGGCAAGGTGTTCAGCGCAGTCGGCGCACAGATGCTCCAGGACGAGTACTTCGGCGTCGGGCCGCCCAAGAGTACCGGTCACGAACACTTCGGAGCGGCCTTTTTCGAACGCGCGCGCGACGCCGTGGTCGAGCAGGGCGGAGAGCCCGACGATGTGTGCGCGACGCTTGCCTGGTTGACCGTCGAGAGCGTCGCCCGGGCAGCTGAGAGCTTTCTACCCGCCGAGGCGGACCGTTGGCTGGTCTACGGAGGTGGCGTACACAACTCCGCACTGATGGACGGTCTGCGCTCGCGGCTGGGAGATGCCCCAGTCGAAACCACCGACGATTACGGCCTCCAGAGTGATGCCCTCGAGGCGATCTGTTTCGCGCTACTGGGCTGGTGCTATGCCCGCGGCCGCGTGTCGAACATCCCGTCGGCTACGGGCGCGCAGCGCGAGGTGTGTCTGGGCAGCCT
Source organism: bacterium (assembly GCA_024226335.1). NCBI lineage: Bacteria > bacterium. The sequence goes on along the minus strand of JAAELY010000325.1, from coordinate 2,119 downwards.
GACCGGGGTCTTGCGCTAGACCTTGAGGATCAGGCCGTCGTGGGCGATGTCGAAGCGCACTCGGTCCATGTTTTCGAGCATCTCTTGACCCAGGTGGGTCAACACCATGGAGCTGCAGCGAAATCGCTCACGGGCCAGATCGAGTTCGCGATGGCTCAGGTGGAACTCGTAGTTCGGGTCGAAGTTGACGCATTCGCTGATGAAGAGGTCTACATCTCCCACTTTCTCGGGGAGTTCTTCATGCCAGCCGGTATCCCCGCTGAAGCAAACGGAGCGGTGTTCGCTCTCCACCCGCAGCATATGCGGTTCGGTCACCGGCTGGTGATGTGCCGGCATGGGGATGAGACGGAAACCCTCGATTTCCAGTGACACCCCTGCGCGATACTCCTCGAAGCTGAGTTCATAAGGGCGCTTCCGCTCGCCCTCGAAACACATTGCATCGCCAATTCGGGCGATCCGCTCCCGGACGCCCTTCGGGCCGATCACCTGGAGAGGCTTGGTTCGCTCATCGGCGAACTCGAAATCCAGGAGCATGAAAGGAACGCCGCCTATGTGATCGCCGTGATAGTGACTGAGTACGATCGCATCGATCTCGCGCGGGTCGATGCCCAGTTCGCGCAATCCGAGCAACGTGGTCGGACCACAGTCCAGGAGCAGTGTACGGTTTCCATCGCGCAACAGGATCGCCGTGTGCCGGCGTCCACCGCTGCCGAACGCATCACCCGTACCGATGAAAGTGACCTCAAGCATCACGCCACACTCGATCGTCGTGTGCGACGCAACGCACCAGCGTGGATTCCGCTCCGATCCGGCTATTGGGCAAGCTGAGGCTGGTTTCGACGCGCGCATTCTCGGCGACCCGGGTACCGCGGCCGATCACCGCATGCGGTCCGACTGTCGCACCGGTTGCAATGCTCGCACCGGCGCCGACCCACACTGGACCGCGCAGTTCGCCTTCGATCCGGGCATCGGGAGCGATGCGCTCGTGCTCCGGGCATTGCTCGAGCGCCAGGAGGTTCGCGTCGAGCAGTTCCCTGGGAGAACCGACCGGCCACCATGTGGCGGAAAGGGGTTGCTCCCAAACGTGCAGAAGTTCGCCGTCTTCGAGTGCCGGCAGGTAGACGTCCTGCATGAGTTGAAACACCGCGCGATCCGGCATCCGATCGAAGATCTGGTTTTCCATGACCTGCACCCCGATGAACAGTCCACATGCCTTCTCGCCACCTCGATCGACGAGTGTGGTGATCCGGCGCACGCTTCCTTCCGCATCGTAGCCGATCGTGCCAAATTCTTGCTTGCGGGGATCGTCACGCAACGCCAGCGTCGCCAGGGCTCCGGATTGATGGTGGCTCCGCAACAGATCCGATAGTTCGATATCCAGACACATGTCCGCGTTCAGGATGAGGAAGGGATCGCTCCCGCCCAGGAAGCTGCGGGCTCCCTGTATTCCGCCACCGCTGCCCCGGAGTTCCGGCTCGGCGAATAGCGAAACCGGAATCGGAGCTTCCGCAAGGGCCTCTCGCAGCGTTTCGGAGAAAGCGTGGACATTGATCGCCACTTCGGTCACGCCCTGGATCGCGAGACGCCGGACCATGCGAAGCACGACGGGCACGTCGAGCACCGGCAGGGCCGGTTTCGCAATTCCGTCCGAGAGCGGCAGCATGCGCGTGCCGAGTCCGGCGGCCAGGAGCATCGCCTTCACGCTGGACGATCCTGAAGCGCGTTTTCGAAAACCGGTACGAAGTGCTGGAGTGCCGAGGGTAGCTGCGGAAGGGATTCCAGTACTGAGTCGCGTGCGCGCTGGATGAAGGGCGCGTAGCGAGCATCGCCTTTTTTCTCGGTCACCAGGCGATAGCGTCCGAAGTCCTTGCATTTTCGCTGCACGATCAGGAGCGCCAGTGCCTCGCGAGTTGGCGGGCAACCGCGTTCTTCGGCGTAGAGGTCGAGCAGTTCCCGTCGTGTGGACGCATCGATCTCGATGTAGGAGTCGTGTAACAAGGCGGCCAGATCGAGTTCTGCGGGTGCCAGAAGGGCATCCTGATAGTCGAGGATGCGCAGACGTTCTCGTGCGTCGATCATCAGGTTCTGACTCTGGTAGTCGCGAAGGCAGACCACCCGC
>JAAELY010000324.1 GCA_024226335.1 bacterium | reverse complement strand
CCACGAACTGACGTCCGCCTGCGGAATACGTCATGGGTGTGGCCTGTGGACCGAAGGGCAGGCGCGTGTTCCAGATCTCTTCACCGGTCTCCGCGTCGAAGGCGCGGAAAGCCTTTTCCAGGGCCGCGCCGATGAAGATCAGTCCGCCGCCGGTCACCAGTGGTCCACCCAGGTTTGGTACACCGAGCTTCCACGGAAGCGGTACGGGGGACAGATCGCGCACTGTTCCGAGTGGCACCTGCCATTCAATCTCTCCGCTCACCAGGTCGACGGCCGCCAGTTCTCCCCAGGGCGGCTTACTGCAGGGCAGTCCGAGCGGGGACATGAGCAACGAGCGCTTCAACACATAGGGTGTGCCGCGCATTGGCGCGAACTCGGCGTACTCGTCGCGGCCCTCCTTCTTCAGGTCGACCGCCTCGCTACGCGGGATCAGCGCGACCATCCAGGGGAGGTTCTGGGTGTTGGCGATCAGGCGTTGGTTCGCCTCGTCGACTGCAACACCTCCCCAGTTCGAACCGCCGGCATTGCCCGGAACCACGAGCGTACCTTCGATCGTCGGCGGCGTGTAGATCCCTTCGAAGCGCAGCTGCTCGATACTCGTCCGGCAGGAAGCGCGATCGAAAGGCGTGAGGCCCCAGGCTTCGTCGGCCGTCAGTGAGTGAGGAACCAGCGGTGGTGGTTTGATCGGAAACGGTTGGGTCGGTGAGAGACGCTCATCCGGGACCCCGATCTGGGGTGCCGGCCGTTCCTCGATCGGGAACAGTGATTCACCGGTCTCGCGGTTCAGGATGAATAGAAGTCCCATCTTCGTAGCCTGAACGAGCGCGGGAATCTCGCGACCATTGCGTCGCAGGTTGAACAGGGTCGGTTGCGCGGGCAAGTCGAAATCCCATAGGTCGCGGTGCACGGTCTGAAAACTCCAGGCCGGCTTGCCGCTGTTCAGGTCGAGCGCAACCACCGAACTACCGTAATAGTCCAGGTTCGACTCGCCGCGAAAATAGTCCGGTGCGGGATTACCAGTGGGCACGAACACCAGATTGAGATCCAGATCGACGGCCATCGGCGCCCAGATGTTCGGTGTGGCCAGTGCGTAGCCCTCGTCGCTTGTATT
>JAAELY010000323.1 GCA_024226335.1 bacterium | reverse complement strand
TGCTACGCTGAGTATGTTGACGAGCCTATTGGCGCAGCACGGTCAAGCCCGCAGATATCCGTAGGCGGAATCCTCGAAGTCGACGAGTTGAACTGTCCGATAGTATGCCATCGCCCGATGCAGGCGATCCCTGTGCTCTTGCCCGGAGCTCCGGCTCTTACGGAGTTGCCAGATCTGCCAGGAAATCGAGGATACTGCGGCTGAACGTCTCGGTCCCATCCACGAATAGCCAGTGCCCCACTCCTTGGAGAATCTCCAGCTTCGATCCCGCTATGCTCGCGTGCATCCGCTCCGCGTTCCGGTAGTGCAGGGGATCCGCGTCACCGTGGAGGATCAGAGTGGGAATCCGCAAGCTCTTCAGATCTTCGTGCAGATCGAACTCGCCGATGGACTGGAGTACGTTGCCAGCCACAGCGTTGCCGTTTTTGATGGTATTTGCCGGGAAATACAAGTCCATTCTCTCGACCTGGGAGGGGTCCACGAAATAGGGCTTGAACCAGACCCTCCAGAAGCGTTCGTGCGCCTTGGGATCGCCGTTCTTGAACCCGTCCGACTCGTAGATCTCCGCCAGCAGCTCCGAGTCGCCGGGCGCGCGGTTCGCTTCATAGGTGGGCCGCATCTCGGAAAAACCCTCCGTTGACGCCGCCGTCGAGGCCAGAATCAGGGACTTCAATCTGTCCTGATGCCGCAGGCTGTAGTGCATGGCCAGCCGGCCGCCCCAGGAGTGTCCCAGCAGGTTCATCTGCTCGATTCCGAAGTGCTCGCGAATGGCCTCGACGTCGTCGATGAAGGTGTCGATGTTGATCGATTCGGAATCGACAGGCCCGCTGGAGAGGCCGGTGGAGCGCTGATCGTAGAGAATGACCTTGTGGCCCTGGGCGAGCTCCCAGATGAAGGGTAGAAACTGGCGGTGATCGAAGCCCGGGCCTCCGTGCAGCACCACGATCGGGTCGCCCGAGCCTCTGACTTTATAGTAGAGGGAATGTGCGCCGTTTTCGACGAAGCCGTCTTCAATCGTCGCCGTCGCTTCCGTGGCAGTCGGCTCAGGCGTGTCGATCGGTTCGGTCGTCGCCTTATCGTTGCAGGCGAGGGCCACGATCAAAAGCAGCGGCAAGAGGGGCAGTTGGTTCCGCACTGACAGCTCCTTTCTTTCTGCATCCGCGGTCGTGCTCGTGGTGTTCGACCTGAATACGATGACCTGGAGAGCTTGTTGCCGTAGCCGGGATAAACAGCTCTGATCTCGGGGCGGTTGGCTCATCAGGGGCCGGGATGCCCGAATCCGAGCCGACCCGAGCTTCGGCAGGTCTCGGCGCACTACCGAAAGTCGTGGCTCGGGGTCTCCGACAGCCGCTCGATCGGCCAGAAGCGCTCGGCCTTGATCGAGAAGCTGCCGTCCTTCTTCTGCAGGATGCCCTCGATCACCAGCCCGGGGGAGCCGACGATGACCTTGCGGTGCTCTTTGAG
>JAAELY010000322.1 GCA_024226335.1 bacterium | reverse complement strand
GCACCCGCTGGGCGCATGACCTCTTCGGCGAACTTGTGCGCAAGCCCGCGAACTTCTTGTTCTTCGTCGGTGAGACCTACATCGATATCGGTCACGGACATGGCGCCCTCCTGGCTGCCCCTCGGCAACAATGACGAGAGTGTCAGCGATTTCTATCTGAGAACGCCGATTCCCGTCAACTGCTCCGAGCACCCGATCTCGTCAGGTTTGACATTGCTGAGGTTTTCGACAATACTGTCGATATCGACATACATGTCGAAAAGGACCCCGGATGCCCAAACAAGTAGACGCCGATGCCCAGCGCAGTGAGATCCGACGCGCGGCGCGTGGGGTCTTCGCGCGGCGAGGGGTTCCCGGAACGGGCCTGGCCCACGTGGCCCGCGAGGCCGGAATGGGCCGCTCGAGTCTCTACCACTACTACTCGGACAAAGAGGAATTGCTTCGGGATCTGGTGGCCGAGACGCTGGCCGAGGAACGGGCGCTGTTTCTCAACGCCCTACACGGCGAGGGCAGCGTACCCGAACGCATCCAGCGCCTGATCGACGACTGCGTCGACCTGTTCGGGGCCTGGGCGTCACTCGGGCGTTTCTTCATCGATCTGCGCCTACGCGACGTCGCGGGTTTTCAAAACTTCTTCCGCGAGATCCGCGCCGAGTTCGCATCGGTCCTGCGCGAAGGCCAGACGCGCGGCGAGGTGGCGGCTGAACTCGATCCGCTCGTAGCGGGGGCGACACTGATCGGTGCCATCGACGGACTATTGATCCAACACTTCATCGACAGCGACGCCTTTGATCCCGAGGTACTGCACAGGGAGCTGGGGCGAATTGCACGAAAGGCGATTACACCATGAGTTTCCTCGCACTGATGCGCTGGCTGGAAGCGACTCCCGAACGCTACGACTCCGGAATGCAGGCGATCACCCTGGGGCGGGTCGCCCAGTTGCACGAGGCGGTAGCGCGCGAAGCCGTGCCGAGACCGGGCTGCGACGTACTCGAGATCGGATGTGGCACGGGTGCGGTTACCGAGCGACTCGTCAGGCGGGGTGCGCACGTCACCGCGTTGGACCAGAGCGCGCAAATGCTGGAACAGGCGAAACTGCGCCTGATGAGCGCGGGCAATGCGGAGATCGACTGGCTCGAACAGACCGCCTCGGAGATCGACGCCCTGCCCCGCGCGGCCTTCGACAGTGTGGTTCTGTCGCTCTGCCTCTCCGATATGTCCACGAGCGAACGGCATTACGTGCTCAGCCAATCTCGCGAGCGATTGCGCCCGGGCGGCCGCTTGATCGTGGCCGACGAAGTACGCCTCCGCGGTGCTACGCGCGTCCTTCAGAGCCTGATCCGCGCACCTCAGTGGCTGGCCGGTTGGTTGCTCGCGGGTTCCGTCTCCCATCCCCTGAAGAATCTGCGCGCTGAACTCGAGGCTTCGGGCTTCGAGGTGCGGCACGAACAGCAGTGGCTGGCCGGGACCCTGGCGCTCTTCATTGGGGAGCCCGGAAAATGATCGCGTTGCTCAAAGACGTGTTGCAGACGGCGTTTCGCATGGCGCCCTGGCCGACTGAACCCGGACTGCGCACGATCGGAAACCCCGGGCGCAAGAGCCCTGTCCTGCTCACCGCCAACTACGACCTGACGGTACGCAGGCTCGAGCGCGCACTTCGCGGACTCGATGCCTGGTTGCTGGTGGCCCCCGCTGGTGGAATCAACGTCTGGTGCGCGGCGGCCGGAGGGCATCTGACGACCCATCAGGTCGTAACGGTGCTCAAGACCTCTGGCATCGACCAACTCGTCGACCACCGAAACCTGGTGGTCCCCCAGCTCGCGGCCACCGGCGTCGAAGATCTCGCCGTGTTTCGGCGCGCGCGTTGGCGGGTTCGCTTCGGCCCGGCACGCGCCGAAGACATCCCCGACTATCTCGCGGCTGGGGGCAAGAAGAGCGACGCCATGCGACGCGTCACCTTCCCACTACGCGACCGACTCGAAGTAGCCGCCGCATGGGCGACGCCGATCGGGATTCTGGTCACCGTGGCCGCGCTCTTGCTTCAGCCCGCCTGGACACTTCCCCTGCTTGCCCTGAGCACCGGACTCGCGGTGACCGTCTTCACCGCGCTCGACCGACTCCCCGGCGGCGGCCGCTGGTGGATCGCCGCGGCGGGCGTGCTCGTTTCATTGTTATGCGTCACGCTTTCAGGAGGCGGCACGGCGGCCATGGTGGCCTGCATTGGGGCTCCGATCGGATTCACAGCACTGCTCACCTTCGACTACGCCGGCAGCACACCACTGGAAGGCAGTGGCGGTTTCGACGGCCAGGATTGGCAGATCACTCTCGACGCCGAGCGTTGCATCGGCCTGTACCGCTGCTGGGAGGTCTGTCCCCAGGCGTGTTACGAGAAGATCGAAGGCGAAGCCCGCGTCGACCTCGCCCACGACGAACGCTGCGTGCGCTGCGGAGCCTGCATCGTGCAGTGCCCCAGAGACGCGCTCTATTTCGAAGATGGCGAAGGCCAGCGCATCGAACCCGAAACGATCCGACGCTTCAAGCTGAATCTGTTGGGCCGTCGCTCGATTCAAGTAGGAGACGAACCCGAAGCCTGATGTCGGGCCGTCGCTCGATTCAAGTAGGAGACGAACCCGAAGCCTGAGCGGCTCAGGCTCCGTAGCGCGTCAACTCCGCCTCGCTCTCCCCCGCGCGAAACCGTTCGCAAACGCTCGCTGCATCGAACGGAATGCCGATCGGGTTCTTCTCGAAGACCTCGCTGTCCACGAACTCCCTCGCCTCGGCCATCGTCATGGTGTCGATCTGCAACTCGACATTGTTTCCGTCCGGGTCCGCGTAGTAGTAGGAGAATGTCGGGCCGTGATTCAGGGTGAGGACAGGTTCGATGCCTTTGTGGTGAAGACGTTCGTAGGTATCGATCAACTCGTCGAACTTCGCGAAGGTGAACGAGAGGTGGTGCAGGTGCGACGGACTCTGCGGACTGGTCTGCAGGTCCGGTGCGGCCATGAAAACGACCCGGTGGTGTTCATCGTCGTAGGTCGTAAAACAGGCGAAGTCGTTTTCGAAGACCACCTCTCCTTCGAGAACCGTGTTGTACCAGTCGCGCATTTTCGCGATGTCGGGAGTTCGCAACGCGATGTGAGCCAGTTTCGCTGGGGATGCCATCTTTCATCTCCTTTTGATTGTCATTTCCGGAGACCCGGAGGTTTCAGACCAGTGGATCCACCTTGGGCAGTCCGAGCACAGAGCGCGTATACGCCTCGCCCGCCGCATCCCAATCCGCCACGACGTGAGCGGCCAGCACCTGGACATCGCGAATCGCGCGTTGCATGGGATCGTCCAGGAAGATCGCGTGCCCTCCGGCTGCTGGACCGAGGCGCGTAACGGCTTCGGAGCAGGACTGGATGCACCAGGCCGCATCCCGTCGGTAGCGGCCCCGTTGCTCGATGCTGGCCTTTCGTCCGGCGGCCGCACCTTCCATCATCTCTTCCAGATCGCGCATCACGACGAGTTCCGCTGCGTCGACCTCTGCCATCGACTTCGCGTAGCGCAACTGTGCGGCGATCTGCTGAGCGGCCCCTTCCTTGAACGTCACCGCTCTGAGTTTTCCGGCGAGCCTCTCGCGGAAACGTTCGAGTGCTCCCCGAGCGATTCCCAGCCCCACGCCTACCAGGCCGAGGGTCGCGATCGAACTTCCCGGTACATCCTTGCTCAGCCCACCCCGTGCCGTCGTGTCGCGATCGCCCGAAGCCGCCAGATCCAGGACGGTCGACATAACAAAGTCCGGGGTGACGTGAACTCCGTCGACCACGATGCGCTTGCTGCCAGTTCCCGCCAGTCCAGATACATGCCAGTTGTCGACGATCTCGAAATCCGAGCGCTTGACCAGGAAACTGCCCATTCCAGAAGGCTCAGCGCCTGGCGAATCCGCAATGAAGGCCGCGAGAACCGCGTAGTCGGCGTGATCGCAGGTGCTTGCAAAGTCCCAGGCTCCTTCGAGCCGGAACCCCCCATCGACTTTCGTGGCCAGACCACCGGGCATGAACACGCCACAGACGATGACGTCGGGGCCGTTCGCAAACACGGTCTTCTGGGCCAACTCGGGAAAGCCCGACACGATGTGGTTGTGAAGCGTACAGATCGCCAGGCACCAACCGCTGTTCCCACAGGCCCGGCCGATCTCCCGCGAGGTTTCGATCACCGTCTGGAGTTCGAGCCCGTATCCCCCGTATTCGGGCGGAACGAAGGCGCGCAAAAGCCCTTCCCTCTTGAACTCCGCAACCGTCTCGTCCGGGAGCCTGCGCAACTGCTCGCACTCCTGTGCTCGCAGAGCGATTCCCGGAGCGAGTTTTCGGGCCCGCTCGACCAGTTCCGCACGCGTGACCTCTGCCATTTCTGTTTCCCTTCTCTTTGCCCAACAAGAACTATCGAAACGTTTTGGCTTGTTTGTTTCGATTGTTTCGACTATCTTGTCCCAGTTCGCAGGCGCCGTCAACCGCGAAATCCCCGAGATAGCGGGGACGCGGGTCGGAATCGCGGTGACCGCCTGTCGATCCGCCGCGTGCCAGCGGAAAGGAACCAGGAAATGACCGAGACGACCCCGGGCACATCCGAATCGCTCCAACGCCGATCGGAAGCCAAACGCGCGGACATCATCGAGACGGCCGCAGAGTATTTCGCAGAGCGCGGCTTCGAAAAGACCAGCATGAAGGCACTTGCAGCTGCAGCCCAGGTTTCGACCTCGACGATCTATTCCTATTTCGAAGACAAGACCGACCTGCTCGAGCAAACGATCCGCGCACGTATGGACGGACTCCTCGCGACCGCCGAGCAGGAGATGAAACTCGCGTCGGACCCACTCGAAGCCCTGGTGCGCGCGGCACGCCGGGTGAATCGCGGCCTGTCCAATGATCCCCTACTCACGCGCGTGTTCACCTTCCAACGTCACATCGTCGGGCGCAGAGTTCGCGAATACACCCAACGGATAGCGGATCGAATCGACGATCTCTGTCGAGAGTCCCTGCGTCGCGTCATCGCGAACGGTGATCTCGAATGCGAGGACCCCGAGGCATTGACCGCCGTCATGCGACTGGCGATGCAGGGATGGCTGCTCAGTGCCGCCGAAGGAGCGGCGCCCGTTTCCGAAAAGCGGATGACCGAGGCCCTGCTTGCACTGATCCAGACGGCCGCGGGCCGCAGCAACGCGTACTGATACACCGAATCACCAACTGCCCATCACGGCAACTCGAAAGGAAGGTATCCATGCCCACTCCCCCGAGAGCGTACTTCAGCCATATCGGAATTCACGTCCACGACATCGAGAAGATGATCGAGTTTTACACGAAGCTTCTGGGCCTTCAGCTGACGGATCGCGGAAAGCTGAACATCCCCGGTAATCCGCAGATCGCCTTTCTGAGTTCCAATCCGCAAGAGCACCATCAGATCGCACTGGCCGAAGGACGCGACGACGGGGGGGGGCAACCCGTCCTGCTCAACCAGATCTCCTTCAACGTCGACGACCTCGCGGCGCTCCGCGCCATGAAGGCCGCCGCCGAGGAACTCGGCGTGGAGCAGTTTCTACCGCTCAGCCACGGCAATGCCTGGTCGATCTACTTCAAGGACCCGGAGGGCAATGCGATCGAAGTCTTTGCGCGCAGCCCCTTCCACGTCCGCCAGCCGGTCACCGATGTCTTTGACCTGAATCAGAGCGACGAAGAGATCATCGCGAATACCGAGCAGAGATACGGCGACGACGAGGATTTCGCTCCAATCGAAAACTGGCGCAACGCCTTCGTCCGGCGTCTTGAAGAGCAGTGGGGGAAATAGCTTGCGGATCGTCACGCACCCATCACCTGAAGAAGGAGACAACTCTTGAAACTCGCGAGCTTCAAGATCGAAGGAAGAGAGTCGTATGGAATCGTTACAGATGACGGAATCATCGATCTATCGAAACGACTCGATCATGCGAATTTGCGATCGTTGATCGCAGATGGCTTCGATTCAGCCCGAGGATTCGCGGGAGAATCACCGGACTACTCACTGGCTGACGTCGAACTATTGCCGGTCATCCCCGAGCCCGGTGCCATCTGGTGTGCAGGCATGAATACCCACACCCACTTCGAAGAAGCCAAGTCCGCCATGGGTCTGTCCGAAGTGCCAAAAGTGCCGATGTTCTTTCTGCGCGCCAATAATACTCTGGTGGCCTCGGGCCAGGCGCTCGAAAAGCCTGCGCTCGAACCCGCTTTCGACTATGAAGGAGAAATCGCCATCATCATCGGCCAGCGCTGCCGAAACGTCTCGGTTGAAGACGCCGGAAAACACATCGCCGGATACACCTGCTTCAACGATGGCAGCGCCCGGAAATACCAGATGATGTCCAATCAGGTAACGACCGGAAAAAACGGCTACCACAGCGGTGGATTCGGCCCCTGGATGGCCACGGCTGACAGCATCGCAGCCGACGCTCTGGCGTTGACGACCCGGGTCAATGGGGAACTCCGGCAATCGATGAAGATCGATGATCTGATCTTTTCTTTCACCGATCTGATTTCGCATATTTCGGAAGTGACCTGGCTGGAACCCGGTGATGTGATCGTCACCGGTTCTGCAGAAGGCGCAGGTGGCTTGATGAAACCACCCCACTTCCTGAAGGCCGGAGATGTGATCGAGGTCGAAGTGAGCGGCATTGGAATGTTGACCAATAGCGTGGTGGAACAGGTC
>JAAELY010000321.1 GCA_024226335.1 bacterium | reverse complement strand
TTGATCGTGCGGCGTCGTTTGCGTCGTTTCCATGCGTCCTGCTCTTGGTCGGCCTTTCGTAGTTCGCGCTGTAGTAGCTGGTCGAGGCCGAAGGTTAGCGCAAGGTTGGCGGCGACGATTTTGGTCGCGTCGTCGTCGGCCCACTTCCACGCTGGGTTTAGTTCCGTTGCGCCGTGGTTCAGGGCGTGGTGGGTTGTACCCATATCAGCGAACGCCCCGGCCCAATACATCGCCCGTGAACCATCGGCTAGTGCGAGCGTCAAGGCTAGCGCGGCGATCACTCCGATTCCTCGTAAGGTTCGCGAAGTAGGCCACTACCACACTCCGCGCAGAAGTCGGCATCGTGCGTTGTATAGATCGCGTCGCGTATCTCCGGTGGCTCGTGCGCTGGTATGGGCAATGTGACCTTGACTAGATACCGTCTCCACGGCCCAACCTTTTCAAATTCTCCTACGCATTCCTTGAAGTGCGACTCGGTAGAAAAGTACGTGGTCCCGTCCGCGTCACGATCCCGATTAATCGAAATCGCAGCCCATCCACCGCATGAGTTAACGACGACGGGGATCAGCACTTCGACCTCGTGCTCTGGGAGTTTCGCCATCAGCTATTCCACGTCGGCGCGTCGGGGAAGTCGAGGCGGATCAGCGACCAGAGTTCGTTGAAGCCTCGGACGAAGCGGGGGTTTAGCGGTGACGGGTTCGGCGCAGTTCCTGGGCCGGTCATCTCTAGCCGCATCGTGAATATCGGCTCCTGGTCTTCTGCGCGCTCGTAGTTGATCCGCATGACCAAGTTCTCGTTCAGCGTCATCACATAGCCATTTTCTTTCGTTACTGCCATCACTACACCTCCGGAACATCGTCCAACCGTGTCGGCCGGACAAAAATATCAACCGTCACCTCGGGAAATGCGTAGTCAACATCTTGGCGCATCAACTCGACCACGGAGACCTTGACCTGTAGCCCCATCGCCGCCGCCTGATCTAGCAATAGGTTCGTTGCCTTAACGTGGTCGCGCAGTTGAATCGCGCAATCTTTCGCCTCGGATACTTTCACTCACTCACCTCGTCCGCGTAAACGTCGGCTCGCCTTCGTAGAGCTCGCCGATGTCGCGGGTTAATGTCGGCGGGGTGTCGCCGTCGTGTTCCAGCCATCCCCAGACCTCGAAGCGGTTGCGGAGTAGCCAGCGGTCGAGCCCGTCCCACGCTAGCGCCTTCGCCTGTCGGGAATTCATCTTGTAGCGTTCGGTGTACTGGATCGCGAGTACAACGCCGTCCGGTCCTACCGCGATCGTGTCGATGCAGCCGAACAGGTCGCGACGTATGCGGCCCTTACTTAGCCCGGTGCTCGTCTCGTCGAAGATGTAGCCCAGCGACTCGAGCAAGTCGTGGGTTGCGTTGCGGGTCCAGGCGTCGCTAGCCACTAGGCCCCCTTCCACGCGCTACGCTCACGCATCCGCTCCCGCACTTCTGCCGGGTGACAGTGGCAGCGTTTCCCGTGCATAACCATACAGTCGACCATGGAGTGCTTCCGTTCGTAGAGTAGGAACCACGTTCCGCCGCAGTCGTCGCATTTGTGCTCGGTGCCGTCATCGTTACGACCCATCTTCGTCTTCGCCGTCTGTTAGCTGCTTCGTGTCAGGCACGATGTAGTCCGGGAAGATCGGCGTAACGGTTTGTTGATCTGCGATGCCCATTAGCGGCACGTCTCGCAGGCTATCGCGTTCCGAGTAGTAGCATCCGTACAGATCCATGAAGTGCTTTCGGAGCCAGTGCTGTTCTTGCTCGGGGCAACAGAACGCATGCCACCCGCCCATCGACTGGATAACCTTGGTAACTACCGGATCTTGGAAGTGAACGCCGTTGTACTGGCCGATACGTGCGGCCGCGTCGGTTGCATCCGTCCACGCCTTCGCCGCGATGGTCTCGATGTCGGCCCCGGCGCGTTCGATGATCTCGGCCGGCTTCGGGAAGAACTTGCATTCGGCAACGCATCGATTGAGCGAGTTCTTGAGGTCTTCGGCTGGTATGTGCGCCGTGGCGCGGACGTAGACCTCGGTGAGCTGCGGCGTGACCTCTTTGTCGTAGATCGCACCGAGAACAGTAAGCGACTGACTGATAAATTCCGTGCGGTTCATCTGAGCCCCTTTGAGCGTAGGTACGCTTCCATGTTCGCCTGGTTCTTCCGTTCGAGATTCGACATGCCGACCGCTCGCAGCTTCGGCACCGGCGGCGGCTCGCTGAAATCGTGCTTGAACTTCGGGCCGATCCAGACGTGGAACCCGGGGACCATCGCGCCGCCGTCTTTCGTCCAGTCGTCGGTGTCGGCGTGGGCGTCGATCCAGGCTAGGACGCTATTGGCCAGCGGTTCGAGCTTCCGTTTCCGCCATCGGTTCAGCGCCTCGGCCCGGACCGACCGATTCTCGTAGTGCGGGTATCGGTCCCAGGCGGCTGCGAATCCGGG
>JAAELY010000320.1 GCA_024226335.1 bacterium | reverse complement strand
GGCATCCCGGGAATGGCGGCATCCCGGGAATGGCGGCATCCCGGGAATGGCGGCATCCCGGGAATGGCGGCATCCCGGGAATGGCGGCATCCCGGGAATAGCGGCATCCCGGGAATGGCGGCATCCCGATCAGACTTCCCAGCGATCCCCTGCATCGAGTAGTTCTTCGAGCGTACCGGGACCCTGGTCTCGAAGCAGGGCCTCCTTCTGGGTGATCGTCGCTTCTTCGAAAGTCGGTTCGTCGACGTCGCGCATGACTCCGATCGGCGTCGGCCCTTCGGACGGACCCAGGCGCGACAAGAGCGTGGCAAGCGTCGGATCCGGGTTGTGCTCGTCGTGCAGGACCTCGACTCCGTCGTCCTTCACGCCAAGGCGGCTCGGATAGAGATTGAGCTTTCTCGAGTTCAATTTCATGACCCGATCGGCATCTCGCCCGTAGACCAGCGGTTTGCCCTGCTCCAAGACGAGTAGTTCGTCGGCCTTGGTCTGTCGGTCCTTGAGCGGTTGGTATGCGCCGTCGAAAAACACCGGGCAATTCTGGTAGATTTCGAGGAAGGCCGTACCCTTGTGGTGGGCCATGCGGCGGATCATTTCCTGGAGATGATTCGCTTCGGTATCGACCGCGCGTGCCACGAAGGTGGCCTCTGCACCCAGAGCCAGCGAAAGCGCCTGGAAAGGCCGTGCAACCGACCCATTGGGTGAAGACTTCGTCTTCATCCCCGCGTCGGAGGTCGGCGAGAACTGGCCCTTGGTCAGTCCGTATACCTTGTTGTTGAACAGGAGCACGTTCACATCGTGGTTGCGGCGCAGCGTGTGGATCAGGTGATTGCCACCGATCGAGAGCGAGTCGCCGTCACCGGTAACGACCCAGACGGACAGTTCCGGACGCGCGAGTTTCAGCCCGGTCGCAACCGCCGGTGCACGACCGTGAATCGTGTGGAACCCGTAGGTGTTCATGTAGTACGGGAAACGCGAACTGCAGCCGATTCCCGAGACGAATACGATGTTCTCTCGCGGAATGCCGAGTTCCGGCATCACCTTCTGCATCTGGGCAAGGATCGCGTAATCGCCGCATCCCGGACACCAGCGAACAGCTTGATCGGTGATCAGATCCTTGCGAGTGAGCGGCGCCCGCTCAGACTCTTCCTGCAGATTCATGCGCGTAGCTCCGTGGATTGCCGCGATTCGACCAGCGGACGGATCGCTTCCATGACCTCGCCCACCTTGAATGGCTTGCCTTGCACCTTGTTGAGTCCCCGGGCGTCGATCAGGAAGCGATCGCGCAAGATCGAACGCAACTGGCCTCCGTTCAATTCCGCGACCACGACATGGCGATAGCGGCTGAGCAACTCGCCGACGTTGGACTGAAGCGGATTCAGATAACGCAGGTGCAGATGAGCAACCGCATGGCCTTCCGCGCGCATTCGCTTGGCCGCCTGGTGCAGGGCACCGAAGGTGCCTCCCCAGCCGACGAGCAGCACATCGCCGGATTCGGAACCGTCGATCTCGGCGAGTGGGATCCGCGAAGCAATACGCTGCACTTTGGCTTCGCGCACGTGGGTCATGTGTTCGTGATTGAGCGGGTCGTAACACACGTTGCCGGTGACATCTTCCTTCTCGAGACCTCCGATGCGGTGCTCGACTCCCGGTGTGCCAGGAACCGCCCAGGGGCGCACGAAATCGTCGTTGCGCAGGAACGGAGCGAAGCCGTCCGGGTCGGTGTGGTGTTCGACGCGAATCGTCTTGAGCTCCTCTCGATCGGGCAGGCGCCAGGGCTCCGTACCGTTCGCGAGTGAGCCGTCAGTCAGGAATACCACCGGGCACATGTGCTCGACCGAGAGCCGCACGGCTTCGATCATGTACTCGAAACACTCGGCGGGCGTCGCTGGAGCAATGACCACCAGCGGGGATTCACCATTGCGCCCTACCAGAACCTGGGCGAGATCGGCTTGCTCCGTCTTGGTCGGCATGCCGGTCGAGGGACCCGCACGCTGGACATTGATCACGACCAATGGCAATTCCACGGCGATCGCGAGACCGATGCCTTCCTGCTTCAGTGCAAAGCCGGGTCCCGAAGTTCCGGTAACTCCGATCGCGCCACCGAACGATGCACCGATCGTAGACGCGACGGCCGCGATCTCGTCCTCGGCCTGGAAAACCGTGACACCAAAACGCGAGTAGCCGGCCAGGTAATGCAGGATGTCGGAAGCCGGTGTGATCGGATAGCTGCCGTAGAAAACGTCGCTTCCGGAGAGCTGCGCGGCGGCAACCACCCCCAATGCGGTCGCTTCGTTTCCGGTGATATTCCGATAGCGCCCCGGAAGGAGTTTTGCTGGAGGAACCCGGTACGTGTTGTCGAAGAAACCCGCGGTCTCGCCCAGGTAGTAACCGGACTGGAAGGAAATGACGTTTGCGTCGGCGATCTGTTTGCTGCGCGCGAACTTGCGGCGAATCGCTTCGATCTCGGGTTCGGTATCGCGGCCGTAGAGCCAGAAGATCAGGCCGAGCGCGAAGAAATTGCGCGTGCGCTGGATTTCCTTGGTCGATAACCCACTGCTGCGCAGCGCGGTCGATACCTGCTTCGAGAAGTCGACCTCGATCAGGCGGTAGTCCGCCAGGCTGCCATCTTCCAACGGGTTCGTGGTGTAGCAGGCCAGTTCGAGGTTCTTCTTCTTGAAGGCGCCGCTGTCCACCAACAACAGCCCGCCCTTCACCAGATCATCGAGATTCGTCTTGAGTGCGGCCGGGTTCATCGCGACCAGCACGTCGGGCGCGTCTCCGGGTGTGAAGATCTCCTGGCTCGAGAACTGCAGTTGAAAGCCGGAAACTCCCGCCAGACTTCCCGCGGGTGCGCGGATCTCCGATGGAAAATCGGGGAAAGTCGAAATATCGTTGCCCGACAGAGCGGCGGTTCGAGTGAACTCCGTCCCCGTCAGTTGCATGCCATCGCCGGAGTCACCGACGAAGCGAATGACTACCGAATCAACCTCTTCAACGGAACCCGAAGGACCGCCCTCGCTGCCACCGTTCAGTTCGCTCATTTCGTTCAGCCGCCGTACTCCGTCTGGATGGCCGATGGGTCGGGAGGAATCGCCGAGGTAACGTCGGGAAACATGGTACAGATGAACCTCACGATGTCCCGCATCGCGACGATTCCGACGGGTCGGCCTCCCGTGTCGGTCAGCGGAATGTGCCGGAAACCACCTTCCGACATCATGTTCAGCGCCAGGGCGATCCCGTGTTCCGGCCTGAGGGTTTCGGGCTTGCCCGTCATGACCTGACCCACACTTACATTCGATGGATCGATGTTCTCCTGTACCGCCCGCAATAGGTCACGTTCGGTGAAGATACCCACGAGAACGCCTTCCTCAACCACGCAGACGCAGCCGGTGTGATTCTCCGTCATGATGGTCACGGCTTCCCGCAATTTCATTTCCGCGGGAACCAGCACCGGCTTCCTGGGTTCTAGTGCGGAAATCGGCTCGCGCAGGATTGCACCGCGCAACAGCCGCTCGTCGTCATCGTAGGCGTCGACGAACTCACTCCGGACCTTGGGATCGGATTGACTATTTTCCACTGCATTTTCTCCCATGCCATGGACCGCGTCGCCGCGGTCGGCCCTCCCCTCAGACGACTCGACAGGTGGTATTCTCGAAATGGTCGGGTCGAAACCTGAACTCGACGAGCCAATCGTTTTGCCGGGAGCGGAGAATTTCGATTCCTCCACCCATGCTTAGAGGGGTCTATCTATGCGTCCAGTCTACATCATTGAAGCCGTCCGCAGTCCAATCGGAAGGCGGGGCGGAGCCGTTTCGTCCCTCCATCCCGCAGACCTGCTGGGTCGCATCCAGAAGGCCGCACTCGACCGCAGCGGCGTCGACGCCGAGCAGATCGGACAGGTGATCGGAGGCTGCGTCTCACAGGTGGGTGAGCAGAGTTTCAATACCGCCCGGATCGCCTGGTTGTCGCAGGGACTGGCGGAGGAGGTGGCCTCGACGACGATCGATTCGCAGTGTGGATCGAGCCAACAAGCCACCACTCTGGCGGCCGGACTGGTGGGCTCTGGCCTCGAGGATGTCGCCCTGGCCTGCGGTGTAGAGATGATGAGTCGAATTCCGCTGGGCGCGAACATGAAGGGCGGCTCACCGATGCCCCAGAGTTATGGCGAGCACTTCGCTTTCTCGACCCAGTTTGGCGGTGCCGAGCTGATTGCGAACGAGTACGGCATCACGCGGGCCGATACCGACGCTTTCGGCCTGCGCAGCCAGCAGCGGGCCGCGGCAGCCTGGAAAGCCGGCCACTTCGATCGCGAGGTCATTCCCCTGGACGCACCCGTGGTCGACGCCGAAGGCAAGCCCACCGGCGAGACGGTGCGCGTCGAGCGAGACGAAGGGCTGCGCGAAACCTCGCTGGAGAAACTGGCTCAACTCGACCCGGTCAAGGGCAACAATCTGCACACCGCGGGCACGTCCTCACAGATCTCCGACGGGGCGGCGGCACTGATCCTGGCATCTGAGGAGGGTCTGAAGAAACTCGGCGTGAAGCCGCGCGCGAAGATCGTCGCGTCGACCCTGGTCGGGTGCGATCCTGTCACGATGCTGAAAGGTCCGATCCCCGCGACCGCCAAGGTACTCGCGCAGTCCGGACTGAAGATCGAGGACATGAGTACCTGCGAAGTGAACGAGGCCTTCGCGTCGGTCGTGCTGGCCTGGATGAAGGAGGCCAAGCCGGTCGAGGAGCGCGTAAACCCCAACGGCGGAGCCATCGCACTCGGTCACCCGACCGGCAGCACCGGAGCACGCCTGATCACGACCGCATTGCACGAACTCGAGCGTATAGACGGACGCTATGGCCTGATTTCGATGTGCTGCGGTGGAGGACTGGGCACGGGCACGATCATCGAGCGGGTCTGAAACTCAATCCGAGATCGGTTCCAGATCGGCCGGCGGAAACGCCAGGTTGCGCAATTCCTCCAGATGCTGGCGGATGTCCGGGGGGATGTGCGTGCCACCGGAACCGGAATATCCAAAAACGATCTCCTGCTCGTACAGATTGAAAGACCTGCGCGCGATGACCGGGTCCCTGGCGGTTTGTATCGCGAGTTCCAGGTACTGGAACGCCGCTGAAGCCCAGGCGAAGCGCGCGATCTCGAGTTCTGCTTCTCCGAGCAGGAGATAGGCTTCGGCCAGTTTTTCCGGCCCAATTCGTTCTTCTTCGAGCGCGGCGTGCAGGCCCGCGCTGACCGCGAGGTACCGCACCAGCAGGCGACGGTCCGCGACACGGCGCTTCGCTTCGCTCAGCTGGCGGAGCTGGGCCCGGATGCGCGCGATCTCGAAGGCAGGGGACTCGCCTTCAAGGGCCCGCAAGTCTGCAATCCAGGCATGGATGTCATCGTCGACGACCTGCGAGAACGATCGGCTGGCCAGTTTCTGAAGTGTCGCGAGCGCGCGCTTGGGAACCTGTCTCACTCGCACGGCCACCGCCAGATAGTCGACCAGTGGTCCCCAGGGCAAGAGGCGCGAAGACCATTGATCCAGCCCCTTTTCGTATGAGTCGAGCGCGTCGTCGAAACGGCGCGTTGCCAGGTGAAGTCGCGCGCGTTCGAACGGCTCCATGCTCTTGAAGCTCTCGTTATTGGCGAAGCCCCGAGCCAGCGAGGAGTCGTCTGAACTCATGCGCGAGTGACAGCTCACACACACGCCGGTCAAGTGGCGAACGAAAAAGCTCGCTGACTCCGAAGAACCGGCGCGCACGTCTTCGAGCGAGCGCGCGGCCTCGCGGCCGAGAACTGCACCGAGATAACGGGCGCCGGGATCACGCAAGGAGCCGTGTACGGCCAGTGCGTCCGATCGATCGACCAGGCGTGCGAGTGCCGCTTCGACTCGCTTGCG
The DNA here is from genome assembly GCA_024226335.1 of bacterium. Classification (NCBI taxonomy): domain Bacteria; species bacterium. The sequence goes on along the minus strand of JAAELY010000320.1, from coordinate 6,138 downwards.
GTTTTCGGGTCGCGTCAACGCGTCATCTTGTACGGCCAGGGGAAGGAGGATGTGCAGCTGGGCGAAGATGTCCTGCATCGTGGCCGGCAGCTCATCTTCTCCAGGGCCGACGCCTCCAATAGGTCCCGCAGACACAGTGAGCGCCAGAAGCGCCAGAGGCGCCAGAAAGATCGCGAACGGCTTGATCGTCATGCGGGAAAAACTAGCAGGAAGTGAGCCATTGCTCGAAGCGAGGTTGGGAACGGGACTCCGCTATGTGTGACCGACCGTCGCACGGGCGGTTGCCGATGAGACCTTTGGCCCCAGAAACTCGCATAGAGCAGGGGATCGGAGGCCGCCGAGAGGGCACGCGCGTTGCACGATGATGCGGCATGAAGATTCGACTGTTCGCATGCACGACATCGCTGGTCCTTCTCCTGGGAGTTTCGGCGTGTCCGACAACTCCACCGGGAACCCCGGTCGCGGAGCAGGAACAGGCCGAACGTATCGCAGCGGGACGCGACCTCTATCTGAGCTTCTGCGCTTCGTGTCACGGGCACGGGCTGCGCGGCGACGGCCCGGTCGCGGATTCGTTGCGCACGCCGCCTCTCGACCTGACGCAGATTGCCGTTCGACGCGGTGGACAGTTCGAAGCCGCAGAGGTCGCAGCCTTCATCGATGGCCGAAACCGCCTGCCGGCCCACGGCGACCGGGACATGCCGGTGTGGGGGCGACGCTACGACGATCGGAACGCGATGATGGTGGACGAGACGCGCCTGAGCCCTGGAATGATCTTCACGCTCGTGGCCTATCTGAAATCGGCCCAGGCCATGCCGTGAGCCACTTCGAGCGAGACCTCTAGGGAATCTCTGCACAGGGAGGATTCGAGCGAGAAGCGGGAGTCACCGCCTGAGCAAGAAGCGTGATCCGATCGCAGATCCGTAGATCTGCAGAGGGTCGCGCGACGCAGCGCAGGCGGATGCATCGCGCTTCGCAGCCGCAGCCTCCCTGTGCAGAGCTTCCCTAGCCCTGATACTGTCCGGCAGCAAAACTCGCGGCCGACTTGTAGTCGGCCTTGCCGTTGCTGGCGCGGAACATCGCCTCCACTCCGTAGATCCGTTTGGGCACCTTGTACGCGGCGATTCGCTCTCGAACCCAGGCGCGCAGCTTGTCTTCATCCAGCGCTGCGCTCGGAGCGAGTTGGACCACACCCACCACGGCGTTTCCCCACTTGTCGTCGGGTACGCCGACCACCAGGGCATCATCCACATCGGGATGGGTCTTCAGTGCCTCTTCGACTTCCTCGGGAAAGATCTTCTCCCCGGCGGAGTTGATGCAAGCACTTCCGCGTCCCAGGAGTGTGAGCGTTCCGTCGGGCTCGACCAGGCACCAGTCTCCCGGAATCGAGTAGCGTACGCCGTTGATCGTCGGGAACGTCTGCGCAGACTTCTCCTCGTCTTTGTAGTAGCCCAGCGGAATCGGGCCACAGCGTGCGATGAAGCCCTTCTCGCCGCTGCCGGGTTGAACCTCTCGATGGTCTTCGGTGAAGACCTTGCACTTCTCACCGATCTGGAACTTCGCGGTCTTGGTCTCCCCCGCGGCCGTGGTGACCGACGAACCGAAGCCCACGGCCTCCGAAGAACCGAAGGCATCGACCAGCATCAGGCCCGGATGGTGGCGCAGCAGACCCTGCTTCACCTCTAGGCTCCACATCACGCCCGAGGACACGATCAGCTTCAGGCTCTTCAGGTCCCAGCGGCCTTCGTCGTCATCGAGCGCCCGGAGCATGGGCTTGGCGAATGCGTCGCCCACGATCACCAGCGAGTCGACACCTGCCCGATCGACGGTGTCGAAGAGTTCAACGGGATCGAACTTGGCCCCGGGCAAGGTGACGACCGTACCGCCGCCCAGGATATTGGTGATGGAGGTAAACAGTCCCGTTCCGTGCATGAGCGGACAGCACGGAATCTGGCGTGCACCGTCGAAGGCGGCCACCGCTTCGACCAACTCTTCGAGCGTGGCCGGTGCCTGGCCGGCGTGTGCGGGCGCGCTGGCTCCCGCACCCAGTGCCGCCCAGAGATCGGGCAGTCCCCACATGACCCCTTTGGGCATACCGGTCGTACCACCGGTGTAGAGGAAGAGTGTGTCTTCCGGGCCGCGCTCGATCCCCAGTGGCTTTCCCGAGCCACCCGTTGCGATGGCTTCGTACGAGGTCGCGAAATCCGCGACCGAATCACCCAACTGGATCCAGTGCTCCACCCGCGGCAGGCGATCGCGCAGCTTCTCTACGTGCTCGAGGAACTCGGGGTCGAACACGACGAATTTCGAATCGGAATTCTCCAGGATGTACCAGAGCTCGTCATCCAGGTACCGGAAGTTGACGTTCACATGCGTGAGTCGCGCCTTGAACGCGGCCGCGAGCGCCTCTGTGTACTCCGTTCGATTGCGCATGTAGAAAGCGAGCTTGTCGCCAGGCTGCGCTCCGTTTTCTCGCAGCCAGCTGGCCAGATTGTTCGAACGACGTGCGAAGTCCGACCAGGAGACCGTGTGCTCTCCGTGGATCAACGCCGGTCGCTCCGCGGGAATGACCGCTTCAATTGCCTCGAGGATGTCTCCAAAGTGCCAAGTCTGTGTCATGCGGTCATAATACGCGAAACCGGTGTTGCGATTCCGAAGGAGGCAGATCCAATGGCGCAGGTCCTCAGATTCGTCGCTCTGACCCTTCTGTGCAGCGGCTGCTTGCAATCCGGCGCCGAACTCGGGCTGGAGGAACGCGCACTCCGATTGCACCACGACGCAATCGTGGTCGACACCCATTCCGACACGACACCCTACTTCGAGGATCCGACCTGGGACTTCGGGGCAAGACATGAGGCGTCCGAAACCCATATGGACCTGCCCCGCATGCGCGAAGGCGGGCTCGATGTGGAGTTCTGGTCCATCTACATGGGCAAGCGAGACGGCGACGGTCGCGCGATCCGCGAGGCGCTGGAGCGCATCGACGCCGTCTGGCAGATGGCCGCCCGGCATCCCGAGGTCGAGGTCGCAACCACGTCCGCCGAGATCCGTCGCTACGCGGCCGAGGGAAAGACCGTGAGCCTGATGGGTGTCGAAGGTGGACACATCATCGAGAACAAGCTTTCCGCGCTGCGCATGTTCCACCGACTGGGCGCCCGCTACATGACCCTGACACACAGCTTCCACACCGACTGGGCCGACTCCTCGGGAACCACTTCGGTTCCCGAGCCGCGCCACGGCGGACTGAGCTTGTTCGGCGAACAGGTCGTCCGCGAAATGAACCAGTTGGGCATGATGATCGATGTCTCACACGTGTCGGACGAAACATTCTGGGATGTCATGCGCGTTTCGCTGGCGCCCGTAATTGCTTCGCATTCCTCCTGTCGCGCGGTCTTCGACCATCCCCGCAATATGGACGACTCCATGCTGAAGAAGCTCGCGGAGACCGGCGGCGTGATCATGATCAATTTCTACCCCTCGTACATCGACGCGCAGGCGAATATCGAGACGAAGGCCTACTTCGAGAAGTGGGGTGGCGCCCTGAAGAAGATGCGAGAGCAGTACGAGTCCGATCTGCCTCGGCTACGCAGCGCCCGCCGAAAGTTCTTCGCGGCAAAGCCTGTCCCCCAGACCTCGATGGGCGTTCTTCTCGACCACTTCGATCACGCTCTTCGGGTTGCCGGGCCAGATCACGTCGGCATCGGTGCCGACTGGGACGGAGTACCTAGCATGCCGAAAGGAATGGAAGAGGTGACGGCGCTTCCACTGCTGACGCAGGGATTGCTGGAACGAGGGCATTCCGAGGCAACCGTTCGAAAGGTGCTCGGTGAAAACCTGCTGCGGGTCATGTCCAGGATCGAGGCGGTCGCTGCTCGGCTCTCGCAGCCCTGAACGCCCGCAGCCGCACTCCATGAACGTCATCCTGTTGGAGCGAACGGACTTCATCTCTACCGAGCGAGTGCGGTTTTCGGGTCGCCGGCTTGCACATCTGCACAATGTACTGCGCGCACAGGTCGACGATGAACTGATCGTGGGCGAAGTCGACGGCATGCTCGGAACGGGGCGGCTGACCGAACTCTCAGATCACGTGGCGGAGCTGGACGTCAGGCTGGATCGAACTCCGCCCGCCCCCCTCCCCTTCAAGCTGATTCTGGCTCTTCCCCGGCCGCCGAGCTTGCGAAAGGTGCTCAGTCAGGCCTCGGCGCTCGGCATCAAGTCCATCTGGCTGATCCACAGCCGGAGAGTCGAGAAGAGTTTCTGGCAGAGCAGCGGTCTGGAACCCGAGGCCTTGCGCAAGCAGCTGCTCCTGGGCCTGGAGCAGGCGGGCGATACGATTCTGCCGCAGATCACCCTGCAGAAGCGCTTCAAACCCTTCGTCGAAGATGAACTCGAAACGATTGTCGGCTCGGGACGCCTGTTGCTGGCAGATGGCGAGGCAGAGCATCCGTGTCCCGGCAACCTCGACGAAGCGCTGACGCTCGTGGTCGGTCCAGAAGGCGGTTTCATTCCCTATGAGATCGAAACCCTGCAAGCGCACGGCGCCCGACCCGTGTCTCTGGGTCCGCGCGCGCTGCGCGTCGAGACCGCAGTCGTGGCACTGATTTCCCGACTGTCCCCGTTGAAGCTACTCTGAGGTTGACACTGTTTCGGAGTGTTTCGATACTCGCCCGCGCTGGAAGGAGTTTCTCATGGACAAGATCGTCGCCCTCTGCCTCAACCGAGGATTCATCTATCCCTCAAGCGAGATCTATGGCGGCATCAACGGGTTCTGGGACTACGGTCCGCTGGGAACCGAGATGCGCAATAACGTGAAGGCCGCCTGGTGGCAACGCATGGTGCGCGAGCGCGATGACGTCGTCGGCCTCGACTCCTCCATCATCTGTAATCCCGAAACCTGGGTAGCATCCGGGCACGTCGAGAACTTCCACGACCCCATGGTCGACTGCCGCAAGTGCAAAAAACGCTTCCGCGCCGATCAGGTCGATGATGATGATCGTTGCGCGGAAAGCGACGATGGCCAACACGATCTGACGGATCCGCGGCAGTTCAACCTGATGCTGAAGACGAGCATTGGCGCGTCGGCCGACTCGTCCATCGATGCCTACCTGCGCGCCGAAACCTGCCAGGCGATCTTTCTGGACTTCAAGCGCGTCATGCAATCGAGTCGTCAAAAACCGCCGTTTGGTATCGCACAGATCGGCAAGGCTTTCCGCAACGAGATCACACCCAGAAACTTCGTGTTTCGCTCACGTGAGTTCGAGCAGATGGAGATGGAATTCTTCACGCCGCCTGACAAGGCGGGGGATTGTTTCGAGCGCTGGCGAGAGACGCGCCTCCAATGGCACCACGATATCGGCCTGGCCCCGGAGAAGTTGCGCTGGCACGAACACGGACCGGACGAACGCGCACATTATGCGGCCGCGGCGTACGACATCGAGTTCGAGTTCCCGTTCGGCTGGCAAGAACTCGAAGGCGTGCACAACCGCACTGATTTCGATCTGAAAGCGCATAGCGAGCATTCAGGAAAGGACCAGTCGTACACCGACCCGGAAACGAAGAATCGCTACACGCCGTACGTAGTAGAGACTTCGCTCGGCGTCGATCGCTGCATGCTCGCGCTTCTGACCGGCGCCTACACAGAAGACGAAGTCGCGGGCGAGAAACGCACGGTACTGCGGCTGACGCCACAGATCGCACCCATCAAGGCGGCCGTGCTACCGCTGTCGAAGAAACTCGCGGAACCGGCCCGAAAGATCGCTGCGGGCCTGCGCAAGCGCTTCAATATTGCGGTCGACCTTCCGGGAAGCATCGGCAAGCGTTACCGACGCCAGGACGAGGTAGGCACACCGTACTGCGTCACCTACGATTTCGAGTCCGAAGAAGATCAGAAGGTCACCGTACGCGATCGCGATACGACTGAGCAGGAGCGCATCTCAATCGATGCCCTGCCCGGGTACCTGAACGAGCGAATTCTGGACTGAACCGGGTGCGCTAGTGTCCGGTTTCAGAAGTTCCATCTCTAATGCTTCCGAGCGTGGACCTGGAGGACTCGGGAACAGAAGCGACGGATGCTGTCGAGGATCTGCTCGGCGCTCTTGGTCCAGATGAACGGCTTTGGCGCTGCGTTGTGCCTGTCGAGAT
>JAAELY010000319.1 GCA_024226335.1 bacterium | reverse complement strand
TGACGGAGAGATGCTTCGCTGATCACTTCGAGGTCGAAAGCCCGCAGGAGTCTCCAGACCCGGCGGTCGTCCGCGGGCGCCGGGTCACTGCTCTTGTTCAGCAATTGGGAGATATAGCGAAACAGCCCCGGGCGTGTGAGGTCCAGACCCTTGGCCGTCAACTCTTGTCTTAGGACAGCCTCAAGAATTACTTCCCATTTCCCTGGGTGCCAACGTGTAGTTCCACTTCGGTAGAGTCTCGTGCTTCTCGAGAGCTAGCTTCTGCATTTGTTGGTCGGAGATCTTCACGGATTTGGGGTATTGCTTCTTGACCAGATAGGCTTTGACCCGCAGGCCGGTGGCGGTCTTTGTAGTTCGGATGTAGTTCAAGATGGTCTCGTAGCTCCTCAGCGGCTCGCCCGCCCAGTTCTTGCTGATCTCGCTGAACAAGCGATGTTCGATCGGGTTCCACTTCGAAGCGCCGGCGGGGTAGTGGGTGACGGTAACCGAGAGTTGATGGCGGTCGCAGAGTTTGGTCTGCAGCGCATGTTTCCAAGTTCGCCGCGTGGCGCTGTTGCTGCCGCCAGCGTCGGCGAGGATCAACAGGTGATCTGTCTGGGGATGGCGCCGTCTTCCATCGTATCGCCACCATTTCTCGATCGATTCGACGGCAAACGCGGAGGTGTCGTGAGAGGTGCCGACGAAGACCGATCCACGGTTGGCCTTCTCGTCATAGACCCCATAGGGAATCGCGACGCCTTGCGCTTGCGAACGGAAATCGTGGTCGTTGACGAGGATGGGTTGGCGGCGCAATGCCGTGCCGGGGTTCTTGAAGAGCCCAACCAATTCGCGCTTCTTCGTGTCGACGCTGATGACGGGCAGGCCGTCGCGGGCGAAGCGTTCGCGGACTTCGGCGATGTAGCCAAATTGCTGATCGCGTTCCGGACCGGATCCTGAGGATAGCTTCTTGCGATTGACCCGGGGGCGAAAGTCCAATTTCTTCAATAACTTAGCGACGGTGTTCGGACTCACGTCGATGCCCACGGCCTTCAGCTCTGCGGCGATCTTGGCCACCGTTCGACGGCTCCATTTCAATCCGGTGATGGGATCCCCCGCCGTGTCGTGTTTCATTAGAGATTCGAGGCGCCCGATCACCGCCGGCGTTTTTTTTCCACCGGAGGGTGCCCCGCACCGGGCTTACGGATACGATCACGCAGGATCTCGCCCTGGAGCAACTGCTGTCGACCCTTGGCGACTGTGCCGACATCGAGGCCGAGCAAACGTGCGACCTTACGGTCGCCCCCGTGGCCCCACTTAAGGGCTTCAAGCCCAGCATAAAGTCGGCGCTGTTGCTCATCCAGAAGGCTGTAGAACAGAAGGACCGTGGCCCTGAGTTCGTCCGGCAGGATCGCTTCACTGACTGGCTGTGCGACCCATTCGCCTGCCTCCTCGGCTTGGCGTCGGCTGCGCATTTGCCGCCTTCGGATGGTCGGGTCTGCGGCGCAATACAGGTAACGACCGCTACGGCGATCACGAGTCAGCCGGCCATTCTGCGTGAGCTTCCGCAGCGCATCTTTGACGCTGACCTGAAGCAGGATTTCGAGCTCGCGGGCCAAGAACCCGTCGGGCGCACTCTCGACCAGCTTCTGAGCGGTGTTGAGTAGGGTACCGTACTTCGAGAAGTGAACATCGCGGAACGTCCACAGGCCCCACTCATCGAACTGCGGGATGCTGTCGAGGGTGTAATAGCGTCCGCGATGGGAGTAGCTGGAGCGGGCCGAGATCAGTTTGAGCTTGCGGAAGACCGTGGCGTCGGCGTTGGTGCCGAGGGCCTGCTTGAGTTCGGCCATGGTCGCTATCTTCCTCTTTTTCAATAACTTAGAGAGGTCTTCGGTGCGGTAGCGCTGCGTCATCATGACAGAGTTCCTCCTTCTTAAGGCAGAACTCTATCATGATGAGTCTATGGACTCAAGGATGAGATGAGCCAGTCAGCCAGCGCAAAGCACTGATAACAGGTAGCTTCTCTGATCGGCGCGAGAGCGCCCTTCAGACTTGGATCCGACTGTTGGTGACGGAGATACGAGACAAGATGGGATCTTATTCTTGAGGCTGCCCTAAGAACAGCGAGACGTCTCTCAACCAACGGGAACCGTTGGTACACGAACCCTTTCAGGCATCGACTTCGCCTTGGCGATCGCCTCGGCCGTCTCCGTCTCCCGCTGCGCATCCTGCCGTGGCCCCGGCGCCCCCAGAAAGCAACGCAGCCAGAGCCGGAGAGCACGCTCCGCCGTCGCTTTGCCACCGCGTCTGAGAGCGTCGATCACCGCCCGAGCCAACACCGAACGGC
>JAAELY010000318.1 GCA_024226335.1 bacterium | reverse complement strand
GCGAGAAGCGGGAGTCGCCGCCTGAGCAAGAAGCGTGATCCGATCGCAGATCCGTAGATCTGCAGAGGGTCGCGCGACGCAGCGCAGGCGGATGCATCGCGCTTCGCAGCCGCAGCCTCCCTGTGCAGAGGTTCCCTAGCTCGCAGTTCTTGCCATGGTTGCGTGCGGGTCGCTGCAGATTCGCACTTTCGCAGGAGAAACCGTCGTTCGGAGCGGCTGGCGTAGCTAACGCCAGGTCGAGGACCGGGCGGTGATTCCCCTTGCAAGAGTGTGACGGGAGGCCACCGCCGTAGCCCCGTGGTGAAAAGTGCGGGCTCGCGGTCTGGCCTCTGGCCAACCGCTGGCGAATTCACCGCTGTCGAGTTTCCACCTACTGAATCGGAAACCGGCAGACGTGCTCGATCAGAACGGGTCCATGGCCGTATCCGAGGATACGCCCGTGGGTTCCCATGGCGCGAGATCTCTGCATCTCGCGGAAGAAGGAAGCATGAAGATCTACAGATTCCTCTCGTACCGGACAGCCTTGCTGACGGTCCTTCTGAGCCTTTCCCTGACACCGACCCTGGCCCACGCGGCCGTTCACGCCCATCACTCCAATGACCACGGACCGATCGGAGTGATGGGCGATCACCTGCACCACACCGGTGAGCTGATGGTCTCTTATCGCTACATGCGCATGAGAATGTCCGGAAACCTCGACGGAACCGATCGCGAGAGCACGAGTCAGGTACTTGGCGACTACATGATCGCACCGAGAAGCATGACGATGGAGATGCACATGCTAGGGGCCATGTACGGCCTGACACCGCAAGTATCGCTGATGGCGATGTTGCCCATGGTCCGGCTTGAAATGGACCACGTGCGCAGGATGGGTGCCGGATTCAAGACGTCATCCGACGGTCTGGGAGACATCAAGGTGAGTGCGCTCTACCAACTCTGGGTGGATGATGACCACAGCGCTCACCTGCATCTCGGACTGAGCCTCCCGACCGGCTCGATCACTCACAAGGATCGCACTCCGTCGGGCCGGGTTCGGCTTCCCTATCCGATGCAGATCGGTTCCGGAACCGTCGATCTGCTTCCGGGAATCACCTATCGCGGAAAGCGCGACGAACTCTCATGGGGCGGACAGGCTCAACTCACGGGTCGACTCGGAACCAACAACAAGGACTACCGTCTGGGCAACGCCTACGAGGTCACAGCCTGGCTCTCGCGCCGATTGATCCACACGGCGAGTGGCTCCGTGCGCCTGGCCTGGCGCGAATGGGACGACATCCACGGCCGCGATAGCGCACTGACTTCCACGATGGTTCCAACCGCAGATCCGCGACATCGCGGAGGCTCCCGGCTCGATCTGCTGATCGGCACGAACATCGCTCTTCAGGGCGCACTCGAAAACCATCGTCTGGCAATCGAGGTCGGACGTCCGATCTATCAATCCCTCGACGGTCCCCAATTGGAGACCAAGTGGATGTTCACGCTCGGATGGCAGTATTCGTTTGGAAAGGGACTCTGACTCCGGCTTCCCCTACGCAACCACCACCTTTGACAGGAGCGCGTCGTAACCGCGAGGAAACTCCATCGCGTCGTAGGCCCCCTTGGCCTTCAAGAACTGATGAAACTCCTCCAGGTGATAACACGGAACACCCGCGTGAAAGTGATGCTCCAGGTGGTAGTTCAAATGAAAGGGAGCGACGAACAAGCGCTCCCAGGCGCGCACGTAGGTCGTGCGAGTGTTCTGGCGCGGGTCCAGATCGAATAGATCCGGGACCCCGCCGTGCTCGGCGACCTGGCGCAAGCGGGCGATCAACATATAGGAGGTCAGATACGCGACCGGCCACATCAGATAGAGCAATCCGTGGCCCAGAGCGTAGAGCACGCCAAACATCGCCGAGTGGACCAGCACATGACCCAATAGCGCGTTGCCATTCCATGGCGCACGCAGGATCCCTCCTCGGCCGCGACGCCAGGTTGCACGCAGCGCCTTCCAACCCGTCTGGCCGGTCAGGTCTCTCGCGACCTTGCGCAGGAAGCTTGTTCGCGAGATCGGATAACTTTGATAGTTGGGCAGATCCGGATCCTTGTCTGTACCCGCAAACGCGTGATGTCGCTGGTGCCCCTGGGCGTAACGCGGTAGATCCGAAAGGATCGGATAGGCACAGAGCCACTGGCCGATGATCGCATTGGCCCGGGGGCCCGAGAACAAGATCGAATGCCCACAGTCGTGCATCAACGCGGCAAATGCGAGCTGGCGCCCGCCGAGCAGGGCGATGCCGATCAGAACCGTGAGTGCAGAGGGCCAGAGCGCAACGCCGGTGAAGATCGCCGCGATGAAAAGCCAGTTGAAGGCAATTGCACCGGCCGCCTTCCAGCTGCTCCGCGCGGTGAATCGCTCCAGATCCTCGGGGGTAGCTACGTCGCTGATCTTCATCTTGTTCTTCTCCTATACCTATACGGGCGAAAGGCCCGACGCCATCTGCCCGACCGCCGCCGGGCTCCGTTCAAGTTCAACCGATTCCCCGGCCCAGGCACTCCAGTAGCGGCGCCCGAGGCGGTCGTAGCGCTGCATCGCTTTGACCAGAGCACGCCGTGCCTTCGTATCGATAATCGGAGTCGGCAGTAGCGGGTCGAGAACGATCTGACGAACCGCTTCACCGCCCAGGCGGAAGGACTCCGACATGGCCTCCTCATTCGACAGGCCGGGCATTCGCTTTGCGCTCGCCTCGAGCGACGCACAGGTCTTCCGGTAACCGACCTCCAACGCTCGAGCGTTCCAGAGTTCGCGTGCGAGCGTCTCGGTCTCGGCATCGAACTCCGAAAGCTGAAACACCGGACCGTGCCCAGCACCGAGCGTATCGAGACGCTGGCGCATCGCATCGACGCCACCATTGAGGTTGTTCGGGCGAACGTGAAGCGTTCGCGTGAGCGGGCGAAAGCCGATCAGATGCAGCGCCCTCTGGCGTCGGCGTGTGGCGCCCCGATCCGCAGAACTCGACGCCGCTTCGAGCGCAACCCACGAGCCGTCCCAGGGGCCAATCTGCTCTTCGATCGAACGCCACGAAAGAACGTGCCGATTGACAGGGCCTGCGCTTGCTCCAAGCCTGTAGAGCCCGCGTTCATCGGACTCCACGAGTCCGCGCTCTCGCAATCGGACCAGAGCAACGCGCATGCTGTTCTCGGCGATCCCGAGAATTCCGGCGGCGTGAATCAAGGAACCCACGGGCACGGGATAGCGGGCGGGCATGGTCGAGAGGAGATCGATCGCGAGGCTTTTCGCGGAGATCACCGCGCGTGAGGCTTGCTTCGATCGCTGGACCATGGTTGTCCGGAATATTACATACCAGGACCGCTTTTGTCAATTGCTGTAATATCCAGCCACCGGACCGAGTATCTGCCTTCCGGAGACGCTAGTGTGCTCCCACAGCGATCCCTCGCTTTCTGGCGGCGGGAACTTCACGACCCGCCAGCGATAGAGCCATGCCCGAGTCTCACACCTGCCCACTCTGCACGAACCACGCCCTGCCCATTTTTCGCAAGGGAGAATTTTCGATTCTCGAGTGCGGTCGTTGTGAGCATCGCTTTGCGGATTTCGCTGCCCCATCGAGCCACGTCTCGTCCGTGTACGACGATGACTACTTCACGGGTGGTGGCGTGGGTTATCCCGACTATCTGAGCGAACGACGCTCCCTGACCCGTCGGGGCAAACGCTATGCGCGATTGATGAAATCACTGGGGCCACCGGGGAGTGTCCTCGACGTCGGCGCCGCCGCGGGCTTCATCCTCGACGGCTTTCGCGCCAACGGATGGACGGCGAAGGGAATCGAGCCTAATCGCAGGATGGCGCAGTTTGCTGTGAGCGAACTCGGACTCGACGTGCAAGCCGCGAGTCTGGAATCCTTCGAAACAAACGAGCGCTACGACCTCGTCTGCGCAATCCAGGTTCTCGGACACTTCGTCGACCCGCACACAGCGGCGGGCCACCTGTCTCGCCTGACGCGCGCGAAAGGCTACTGCCTGATCGAGTCCTGGGATCGCAAGAGCCTGTCCGCGCGGATGTTCGGCTCGGGCTGGCACGAGTACAGCCCCCCGAGCGTTCTCCACTACTACCATCACGACGGACTGGTGAAGCTGATGGCCGATCACGACCTGACCCTGGTGCGCTGGGGCCGAATGCCCAAGTGGATCGAAGCGGGCCATGCCAAATCGCTTCTGCGTCTCAAGCTGGGAGAACTGCCCGGTGGATCGAGCCTCGCCCGTCTCGCCGATGTGATCCCGGAAGGACTGAGCCTCCCCTACCCCGGGGACGATCTGAAGTGGTGGGCGTTTCGCAAGATCGAGTCTTGATCAAGACTCGCGTTCCGCGGCGAGCTTCTCAGGCATTGAGTCCCCGAAAATGGCGCGTGCGGACGGTTTTCTGCTTCTCGCTGGCCAATTCGCTCTTTCCTTGACCCTCAGGGCACCGAGTGGGACGATGGCACCACTTGGAAGGGGAAATCGATGACCAGACTCGTCTGCTGGCTGATCGCGGGCTTGCTTGCGTTTAGCGGCTCTGCCGCCGCCCAGACTTCATTTCTGACGTTCGAGAGCGGCCACGTCCGACCTCTGGCCCTGTCTCCGGACGGTAGCCAGGTCTTCGCGGTCAACACGCCGGATAATCGTCTCGAGGTCTTCGACGTCGCCTCGGGTTCCCTGACGCACGTTCAGTCGATCCCGGTGGGTATGGAACCTGTGGCTGTGGCCGCGCGCACCAACGACGAGATCTGGGTAGTCAATCACTTGTCCGATAGCGTCAGCATCATCGACATGACGCAGACCCCACCCCAGGTCGTGCGCACACTATTGGTCGGTGACGAACCGCGCGACATCGTATTTGCCGGCACCAGCGGCAACCGCGCCTTCATCACCACCGCGCATCGCGGACAGCACCGGACGGATGCCTCACTCGACCCCGTAACGGGGCTCGGCTCGGACGATGGCGACCCGCAACTCAAGACGGCCGGTGTCGATCGCGCCGATGTGTGGGTCTTCGACGGAACAAGTCTCGGCAGCACGATCGGCGGCACGCCCGTCGGCATCGTGACCTTCTTCTCGGACACACCCCGCGCGCTGGCGGTGAGTCCGGACGGCAATACCGTCTACGCAGCTGCCTTCCACTCGGGCAACCAGACTACGGTGATCGCTGAAACCGTGGTTCCCGACGGTTTCGGTGCGGGCGGCGTTCCCGGGCCCAGTAATAATGCGGCCCTGGTCACCGCTCCCGAAACAGGCGTGATCGTCAAATACGACGGTGTGAACTGGCGCGACGTGAGCGGCACCATCTGGGACAGCAACGTCAACCTGAACCTGCCCGACCACGACGTGTTCTCGGTCAACGCGAATACCCTGGCTCCGGGTTCGATCCAGGAGTTCGATTCAGTTGGCACGATCCTGTTCAACATCGCGGTCCACCCGACGACCGGCAAGCTCTTCGTCACGAATACGGAACTGCCCAATGACGTGCGCTTCGAAGGCCCGGGCAACCACGGCGGCACGACCGTTCAGGGGCATCTGTCCGAGTCGCGCATCACGGTGATCGATCCGAATAGCGGAGTGATCTCGCCCAGGCATCTGAACAAACACATCAACTACTCGTACCTGCACACCGACCCGAACAGCTTGATCGACCCCAATCAGATCGACCACAGCCTGGCCACGCCGCTGCAACCGATCATTTCGAGCGACGGCGCGACGATGTACGTGGCGGCCTTCGGATCCGGAACGATCGGTGTATTTCCGGTCAGCAGCATCGACGATCCGAACTTCACCGCAAACTTCGACCCGACCACGGAGAGCGCGAATTACATCTCCACGAGTGGTGGCCCCACCGGCCTGATCCTGGACGAGACGAACAACCGCCTCTACGTGATGACGCGTTTCGACAACTCCGTGCAGGTCATCAACCCGAGCACGAAGGCGACGCTCGAGACGCACGCGCTGCACAACCCGGAGCCATCGTCGGTACTCGATGGCCGTCCATTCCTATACGACGCACGCATCACTTCGGGAAACGGCGAGGCCTCGTGCTCGAGTTGTCACATCTTCGGGGATCTCGACAGCATCGCCTGGAATCTGGGCGATCCGGACGGCGGAGTTTCGACCAACAGCCAACCCTCGGCCACGATCTTCCTCGACGGATTGAAAGGGACGTCCTTCCACCCGATGAAGGGTCCCATGACCACCCAGACCCTGCGCGGCCTGGCGACCCACGGCGCCATGCACTGGCGCGGCGATCGGGTCGACGGCTTCTTCGGTCTGGATCCCTGCACCGAGGCAACGGGCGCGCCGTGCGCTGAAGATCCGGCATTCCGCAACTTCATCGTCGCATTCGAAGGTCTGGTCGGACACGACGGCGTGATCGATCCCAACGACATGCAGTTGTTTTCCGATTTCGCACTGCAGATCGTGCTGCCTCCCAACCCTGTGCGCGCACTGGACAACTCGCTGAACTCTTCGGAACAGGCCGGCTTCGACGTGTTCTTCAGTTGCGGCCCCGGCGCGACCGAGTGCGGCCCCCTCGACCCCGATGCCACGGACACGGTAGAAGACTGCGACGGTTGCCACAGCCTGGACCCAGCCAGTGGATTCTTCGGATCCGGCGGTGAGCAGACCTTCGAGGGTGAGACCCAGACCTTCAAGGTCGCCCATATGCGCAACCTGTATCAGAAGATCGGCATGTTCGGACTCTCGACCGGAGGTTCACACCAGGGAGACCAGGTGCGCGGCTTCGGCTATCTGCACGATGGCGCAATCGACACAGTCGAGAGCTTTGTCTCCAGCGCCGTTTTCACACTGGATCCCAATGAGGTCGGGCAAGTGTCCGACTTCGCACTGGCCTTCGATTCCGACCTGGCGCCGATCGTCGGGCAGCAGGTAACGCTGACTTCGACCAACTCCGGAGTCGTCGATCCCCGCATCGACCTTCTGATCGCTCGCGCGGCGACTTCCTTCGATTCGCTGATCCTGGGTGGAACCGTCACGGAGTGCGATCTGATCGCGAAAGGCAGTGTGGGCGGCGTCGAACGCGGCTGGGTGCGCGAGTCGGGCGGGTTGTTCCGCAACGACCTGGGCAACACGATCGACGACCCAAATATGCGCTTGCTCGCCAGTTCCGAGGGCCCTCTGACCTACACCTGCACGCCTCCGGGTTCCGGACAACGCATGGGTATCGATCGCGACGAGGACCTGGACTTCGACGGAGTCGACAACTGTCCGTCTATTTCGAATCCCACCCAGGACAACTTTGACGGCGACACGATGGGTGACGCCTGCGATCCAGACGACGACAACGACAACCTGCTCGACGAGGTCGAGACGTTTACGCTGATCTACGTGGACCCGAACAACACGGGAACCAATCCGCTCGACATGGACACCGACGACGACGGCTTCGACGACGGCGTCGAAGTAGCGGCGGGCTCCGACCCGACCGATCCGCTCTCGATGCCCAGTATCACCAGCATTCCCGTACTGCCCGGCAGCATCGCGATCGTGTTCCTCGGCTTGTTGCTGGGTTTGCTCGGACTGAAGCGGCGGCGAAAGGCGTTCCGGCTGGACTGATCGCTCAACGAACGATGATCACATAGCGAATCAGGGGAAAGGGGTCGGCCTCTTTCGTGCGGATCTGCACCATGTAGCGACCGGGCACGAGGAAATCGGGGGCGACGTCGAGGCGTACGGTCTTGCGATCGGTTTCGTTCACCTTTGAGGTCGTCTCGATCTTGCGCCCGTCCTCGGCCAGGATCAGAGTTTCCAGAGGTTCGGTGTCCGGAGAGGCTTCGTTGAGTTCCAGAACGACTGCGAACGCTTGGTCCACTGGAATCCGCGCGGCCTCCAGTGTCACTCGGCCGTGCGGTGCGAGCGTCAACTGGTCTACAGCCTCCCCGGAATCAGCGCTCTTGGTGCGCGCTCCCTGCACCTTGCTCGCCACCTCTCCGGTCGTTGAGGTGCCGAGTTCTGGAGTTTCCCGCACCTGTGCGACGGGCTCGTCCTCACCGGGAGAGAGCATCTGCCAGCCGAACCAAAGAACCAGAAGGACGACGGCCGGGCCGACCACGCCCGCAAACTTGCGCAACGAGCCGCTCTGATTTTCAGGACTCTGCCCGCTCACTCGATTCCCTCCTGCGAAATCCGAGCAAGAAGGAGTAACGCGCTTTCTCGCGCGGGAACAGGCGGAGACGAGCCCAGCTGCGTATCCGTCCGGCCCCGGTTCACAGAAGGAGGAAGAATGAACCGAGACCGGACCCGCTCATCGCCCGGGCACCCCTCTGGAAATGCTTGACACCCGGACCGGCGACATGTTGCTCTGCTCTGCAGATTCGACGATGCGGAATGCGGAAAGAGATGTTCTGCGGACCGCACTTCGACCGGACGCCTGGTGCGCGTCCAGTTCCACTTCCGGCCACTTCCGGCCACTTCGTTTGGCCATTACGGGGTGTGCGATGCGAGTCCGAACACATAAGGCGATCCTCTGCGCGGCCTTCGCCGGTGCGCTGCTGGTTTCGGCGGGAACCGCCCGCCCGCGCTCGCCCCAACCACAGATCGTCAACGGCACGGAGACGCAGACCTTCGAGACGACCGCAGCGCTGCTCGAAGGCAGCGATCCGTTCAGTGCGCAGACGGTCTGCAGCGCGACTTTGATCGGTTGTGACGAGGTCCTGACGGCAGCGCACTGCGTATGCGACGGCCTGGGCTCGACCTGTCAGGGCGCGAGTGCGCCCGATCCTTCGAACTACACGGTGTTCCTGCAGCACGCCGGTCTGTTCGCGGTCGATAGCGTCACAGTGCATCCAGATCTGTATTTCCCGGACGACGACGTAGCGGTCCTCAAGCTCTCCACAGCGGTTACAGGCATCCGCCCGACACCCATCAACACCATTCAGACGCCCCCGTTGGGCGCCAGTGGCACGATCGCGGGTTTTGGCCGCACGGGGGGAGGTATTGGACGAAGGAATCAAGAGAGCCGGCAGCGTGACGACTGCTTCGTGTACGCCGGGCGTGTCGAGCACAAAATCCGTCTGCTGGAACTTCGAAGCTCCCATCGGGCCGCCCGGGAGCGACTCCAATACATGCACCGGCGACTCTGGCGGGCCGCTGTTCGTAGACTTCGGCGGCGGTGCGGTCCTGGCCGGAGCGACCTCGGGGGGCCTCGCGGCGGACTGCCAGGCGAACGACCAGTCCTTCGACATGAACGTCTTCAATTACGCATCCTGGATCCAGAACAACACTGGAACGATCGGACAGACGAGTTGCGGGGTTCTGCCTCAGGTCGGTGATTCGGAGGTCGCCGTCAGCTCGTTCTCTGGAGATCTCAGTGCGGGAAACCCGCAAGAGACCCACTCCATCGTCTTGCATCCGGGTAGCGAAGAATTGCGCATAACCATCAATGCAATCGACGACGGTACGGCTGACTTCGATCTCTACGTGAAGGCCGGATCGCCTCCTACAACGAGTATTTTCGATTGCGGGATCACCAACTCGCGTCAGTTCGACGCCTGCCTCTTCGACAAACCCACGGGCGGCAACTGGCACATCCTGGTTTCGCGCGCGGCCGGTGCGGGTCGCTATCAGCTGACCGCCAGTTCGTTTGATATCACCAGCATTCCGGCGTTCCCATACACGGAATAGCGTCGCCTTCGATCCTCGAATACCTCGCCGTGCTGGATGCTGAAATAACACCTGGCCTCCCTCTATCGGTGAGTGGGCCTGCGCGCAGCTCGGTGATCCAAATAGCCGGAATCATTAGGGAACCATTCGAATCCTGACAAGTGGATGCTCCGCGGGCGACCCGAACGATCAGAATCTGATGCCCGACGGATGACGCTCGAAAAACGGCTCAGGAGATCGAGAGAACGCGACGCTCGAGACTTCGCATTCCCAGATCCCGGGCCGTCCCGAGCGCTCGAGCCGCGAGCGCCTCTGCTTCCAGTCGGTCCCCATCGCGATTCCGGATCATCAGCATTCGCGCACGCTCATTCTGCGCCCACGCCATCCACGGACGGGCCCCCGCGAGGGATTCCATTTCCTCAGCCGCCAGGAAATGCCCGCTTGCGATATTGAAGCGACGCAGAACCGTCGCCAGCACGCCCAGGTAACGCTGAACCGAACCCATGTACAGAACGGCCCCGCTCGTTACGTAGCGATGTGCGTAGGGTGAAAGAATCTCGTACAGAGCCAGGCAGCGGGGTTCGTCGCCCAGCAAAGCACAGGTTTCCGCCAGAAGCGCCATCTCGCACAACCAGCTGATGTTCTTGTAGATACCCGTGAAGTCCCGTGCTGCCAGCCGGTCGACCTCGCCACGAGCCAGTCCCGGCTGATCCAGGTCGCAGTAACCGCGAGCCAGCGCGCAGCGGAACAAGGGAACGGATGTGTGGTGCTCGGCGAGATTGCGCGCAACTTCGACGTATTCCTCCGAGGCCCCCTGAAGTCCTCGCAGTGAGAGCACCTGCATTCCGAAGCCGGTGTTTCCAACCTCGTCCTGCATCCGCCGAGATCGGGCAAGCAACTCATCGACAAAGCCCTCTGCGGCCTCGAATCGGCCCGACATGATGGCCCGCGTCGCTTCGAAGAAGGGAATGAACTCATGAGCCTCGGGCGCGCACATGTCGGAGGTCAAGCTCACCAGTTTGCGGAGTTCCAGATCGAAGGTCTCGAACTCTCCCGTGGAGAACAACGCGATCATGCGTTGCACTCGCGCGTCCAGGTACTCGCGCTTGACGCCGACCTGCTCGCCCAGGCGGACGGCTTCTTCTGCCAGATCGATGCTGTGCTCGATGAGGTCCGGTCCCAGATTGGTGATGAGCGCGACGCTCAGAGTGAACAGAAGCGTCGGTGGATCATCGAGGCGTCGGGCCATCTCGAGCGCCTCTTCGACGAG
Source organism: bacterium (assembly GCA_024226335.1). Lineage (NCBI taxonomy): Bacteria > bacterium. The sequence continues at coordinate 39,745 of JAAELY010000318.1, read as the reverse complement.
TTGCGCGACGCGCTGGGGAACGCCAGACCAGTACAGAGATCCGGCCAGGCTCGAGAGTGTCAGTGCGCGTAAGGAACTATCGCCCTCGTCGAGCGCCTCGAGGGCTTCCTCGAGCAAGGAGACGATGCGCTCGTCGACGATCGCTCGCGCCAGCGGCATATACGAATTCGACACCCCGAGCGCGACCCGCGCCAGGCGCTCCGGGTCTTCGAGGCGGCGCGCCAGAACCGACGCGCGTTGAAGCGTATCGCGCGCCGACGATACATCGCGCGAGTGCATCTGGGCATCGCCGAGGTCCAGCAGTAGATCGCATTGCTGGCCCTCATCGACCGATTCGATCCGCTCCGCAAGGTGGAGCGCACTGGAGAGGAAGCGACAGGCTTCTTCGAAGGCGCCACCGTCCGTCGACCAGCGACCGGCAGCAATCGCGTAGTCGAAGGCCTTCTTCTCCCCACCCGATGCGGCCGCCTCTGCGAAGTGGCGGGCGAGTTCGGCGACTCGCCCACCTTCTCCGGGAGAAACCATGCCTTCGATCGCTTCGCCCAGGCGGCAATGGGAAGCTGAGCGTTCGCTCGCAGCCAGATCCGCGTATAGCGTATCGCGCACGATCCCATGGGCGAATTCGAAGCGCCCGGGATCCTCGCGATCGACAATAACGATTCCGGCCCGCTCGGCCTCGTCGAAATACTCGCGCAGCTTCGCCTCATCCATCATCGATGCCCGGGCGAGGGTGGCGGAGTCGAAACGGCAGCCCATGACCGAAGCCTCGATGAGAGCCGTGCGACAGTCTTCAGAAAGGCCGTCGAGTTGGCGCAGGGTTGCCTGACGCATCCCCTCGGGCAATCGCACCTCGTGATCGGGATCGAGCCACGAGTTCTCGGCATCTCCGGCCACGAGCGGAAGCATCTGCTTCAAGAAGAACGGATTGCCGCCCGTATGCCGGTGCAGCACGGCAACCAGGTCTTCGCTCGCCGGCGGTCCCGGCAGTTGCGCGGCAAACGCCCGGACGTCCGCGACAGTCAACCCACCGAGTCGGAACTGCTGTGCGGACCCGCTGCGACTCAACTCAGCCACCATGCGCGCCCGCTCTGCTGAGGTGTTCAGCTCCGCTTCACGGTAACTGCAGATCATCAGGATCCGGGAGTCGAAAATCTCGCGAGATAAGAACTCGAGCAGGCGCAACGAGCCAATATCGGCGCGCTGCAGATCGTCGAGAAGCAGAACCAGAGGTCGTTCCTTTGCGGAGCGCTTCAGGAAGTAGGTGATTGCCTCGAATACGCGAAAGCGCTCCTGGAGAGGCTCGAGGGCAGGCGCTTCGGCGAGATCATCGAGAATCTCGTGAAGGTCGGGAACGACGCGCGTGATCTCGGCGGCGCGGCGCCCCATGAGCAGTCGCGTGGCTCGCCCACCGCGAGAGCGCGCCTCATCGCATACGATTTGCATCCAGGGGTAGAAGGCCGGAGTTCCCTCGACCTCCCAGCATTGCCCGAGGCGGGCGACCGCACCCGCTTCAGAGGCAATGGACGCGACCTCTTGGGCGAGGCGACTCTTGCCGATGCCGTTTTCGCCCAGCAAGAACACCAACCGCCCCCGCCCGGCGAGCGCTGAATCGAGTGCTAGCCCGACTTCCGCCAGTTCGGCACTTCGGCCTACGAACGGATCATCGGGGGCCACAGGGGCTATGGAGACCTCGGAGATCGAAGCGCTCCCGGCAACCGTTCCAGCGCTCGTGCGATCGGTCACTTCGGCTACGAAGCGATAGCCTCGCCCGTACACGGTCTGGATGATCGACTGGCGGGAGGGGTTGTCGTGCACGGCCTTTCGCGCGAGGGAGATGCAGCGCGTGAGGGACCATTCCCCGACGATCCGATCGGGCCAAAGCCGGTCGAGGAGTTCGCGTTTCGAGACCACCCGATCCCGAGCTCGGATCAGATAGGCCAGAACCTCGAAAACCTTGGGTTCCAGCTCGACCGGCTGGCCTTGCCGGCGAAGCTGGTAGCGGCTCTCGTCCAACTCGCAGTCGAGAAACTCGTAGAGAACAGACATCCCATATGTTTGTAGTGGTTCGAACCGTTCAGGTGACGGAAAATTTGCGGCAAAACGCCCGCAAACATCGCGCAGCGCGTCGTCGGAGGTATATTCCCAGCCGATTTTGAACCGGAATCCGCCGGGGTACGAGAACAGGGGGGAAAATGGCAGCGAAAAGACGGAAGAAGACAGTCAAGAAGAAGACCAGCGCGCGAAAGAAGACGGCCTCTCGCAAGAAGAACACTGCGCGAAAGAAGACGGCTTCTCGCAAGAAGACCAGCGCGCGAAAGAAGACGGCTTCTCGCAAGAAGACCAGCGCGCGAAAGAAGACGGCTCCTCGCAAGAAGACCACCGCGCGAAAGAAGACGGCTCCTCCCAAGAAGACCAGCGCGCGAAAGAAGACGGCTCCTCCCAAGAAGGCTGCAGGTGTGCGCAGGCGGGCCGTTCCAACGAGCGGCGTTCAGACGAATCCGATCGCGGCCGCGCTGGCACGGCGACGCCAGACGCTCCTCGGTTCTGGGAACTAGTTAGGAGCGATCAGCTCGCGTAGGGAAACCAACTCTGCGCGAATCTGCGACAGAGCACTCGTGCGCAGACGGATCTGCTGAGGATCCGTTTGCGCGCGCTGCTCTCGTGCGAGTTCGACCAGACGCTTGCGCGCGCCCTCGATCGTGAAGCGCTCGTCGTAGAGCAGATGCTTGATCGTGAGGATGGTCTCTATGTCCTTGCGCCGATACATGCGTTGCTTGGAACGAGACTTCGGCGGAGCCATGGCCGTGAATTCCGTCTCCCAGAAGCGCAGCACATAGGGTTTAATGGCCGTTATCGTCGCGACTTCACCGATCCGGTAGTAAGTCTTCTGCGGAATCTTCTCGAGCTGTCGTCGAATCTCATCAATCATCAGGACAACTCCTCCGGCGAGACCGGGTTTTCGTTGAGGGCCGTCTTGAGCACGAGGCTCGGCTTGAAGGTCAACACTCGTCTGGCCTCGAGCTGAATCTCTTCGCCCGTCTGTGGATTGCGCCCCTTCCGAGCGTTCTTCTCACGGACGACGAAGTTGCCGAAGCCCGAGAACTTCGCCTTCTCACCATTGACGAGCGCTTCCTTGATCACGTCGAAGACTGTCTCGACGAGTTCCGCCGATTCCTTCTTCGAGAAACCGACTCGCTCATAGATCGTCTCGACGATATCGGCTTTGGTCATGGCTCTCTCCTCTCACCCGGCGGTCTAGCGTTGTTCGCCGCCATAACGGTTTGACAGCATCTGAACGACCCTCTCGGTACTTTTGGAAACCTCGGCGTCGGTCAGGGTTCTGTCCGCTCTCTGAAACACCATTCGGAAGGCCAGGCTCACCTTGCCTTCTGGAATACCCTTGCCCTCGTATCGGTCGAACAAACTGACCTCTACCAGGTGGTTCCCACCCGTTTTGCGGATTTCGTCCAGGATTTCGCCCGCTGGCTGATCCGTTCCCACGACGACCGCAATGTCGCGTTGTACCGCGGGATGGGAAGAAACGTCGCGGAAGCGAACTGGACGGACTCCGAGTCCCTCCAGCTCTTTGAGATCGACTTCGAAGATCGCAGCAGGCACGTGGATGTCGTAGTGCGCTGCGACCTTTGGATGGAGTTCTCCCACCCGCGCGTTTGGCGATTTGCCTACGGAGAATTCACCGCTCGCGCCCGGATGCAGGTAGGTCGCACTCGTGCCCGAGTGGAAGCGCGCGCGAAAGCCCAGTTCAGCCAGCAGGCGCTCGACGATCCCCTTCGCTTCGAAGAACACGGACGGAACCTGTGCCGGTTCCCAGAGGCTCGAACGCTGGCCCCGGGTCAGCACGCCCGCGACCGTGTTGCGTTCATTCGGGAGTTCCCGGCCATCTTCGTCGAGGAACAGGCGACCGACCTCGAACAACCGCACTCGATCCACCTGATGAGACAGATTGCGCAAAGTGGCGCGCAGAATTGAGGGCAGGAAAGTCGAGCGCAAGACGCCTTCTTCTTCGCTGATCGGGTTGACCAGCCGCACCACGCGCCGTCGAGGATCGTCTTCGGCCAGCAGGAGCGCGTCGAGATCCCCCGGCTGCATGCCCGGGAAGGAACGCATCTCGAGCATGCCGCTTCCCACGAGGCTGTCGCGAACACGAGCGGAGATCACCGCTTCGCGTGGGCGGGACACGGGCTCGATTTGGGCCATCGGCAGGGTCGTTTCGATCTGGTCGTAGCCGTAGATGCGCGCCACTTCCTCGACGATGTCTGCCGGAATCGCCAGGTCGTTGCGATGGCTAGGGATCGAGCAACACAATCGACCTTCACCGGAGAGAGAGGCTCGAATTTCGAGGCGCGCAAGCAGTGCTGTGATCTCTTCCGTGGAGAGTTTCGTTCCCAGGAGACGGTTTACCCGCTTCGGGTCCAGCTCTACTTCATCGCAATGCTGGAAATCCCCTCCCCTGGCCTCCACGCGCCCCTTCGAAACACTGCCTCCCGCGAGTTCCGCCAGCAGGGTCGCGCAGCGATCCGCGGCACGGGCAATACCCTGGCCATCCACTCCGCGCTCGAAGCGATACGACGCGTCGGTCTGCAACCCCAGTCGGCGCGCCGTGCGGCGTACACGCGCGGGCTGGAAATGCGCCGATTCAATCAGTACATCGCTCGTCGAGTCGCGAACCTCCGTCTCGGATCCGCCCATCACACCCGCGATGGCAATCGCGCGTTCGGCGTCGGCGATCACCAGGTCACTCACCGAAAGTTCGCGCGTCTGATCATCGAGCGTGAGGATCTTCTCACCCTGCTTCGCAGCACGCACACAGATTTTCGAGTCGCGCAGAGTCGAAAGATCGAAAGCGTGCAGCGGTTGCCCGAACTCCAATAGGACCAGATTCGTGACGTCGACCACGATATTGATCGAGCGCAATCCGGCCGCCTCGAGTTTCGCCACGAGCCATTCGGGGGACGGGCCGACTGTAATACCGCGCACCACGCGGCCGACGTAGCAGAAGCAGCCATCGGAGTCTTCGATCTCGATCGAGATGTCTTCCGAGGTAGCGCGGCCGACCTCGGCAACGGCGAAGTCCGGAATGCGCAGTTCACCCCCGTAGTGCGCGCGCACCTCGCGGGCCATTCCCAGCATCGACACCCAGTCGCCGCGATTCGGGGTGATCTCCACATCGAGTACGATATCGCCTGCGGGGACGACTTCCGTGAGAGGCGCCCCAAGGGACGCCTCGTCGGGCAGAACCTTGATGCCTTCGTGGGAATCGCCCAGACCCAGCTCGCGATCCGAACAGATCATGCCGCGCGACACCACACCGCGGATCTTGGTCTTCTTGAGCTTGGTGCCGTCGGGCAACCGGGATCCAGGAGATGCGACCGCGACCTTCTGGCCGCTGGCTACATTGGGTGCACCACACACGATATCGACGGGTTCTCCATCTCCCAGATCGACCTTGCATACAGAAAGACTGTCGGCATCGGGATGCTTGGCGCGTTCCAGGACGTGACCGACCCGCACACCGCTCAGATCCGGACCCGTGCGCTCGATGCCTTCGATTTCCAGGCCACCGACCGTCAAACGCTCGGCGAGCTCTTCCGCCCCAACGGGAAGGTCGATGTACTCCGCGAGCCAGCCGAGAGCAAACTTCATGCGATCTGCTCCAGCACGCGTACATCACCGTCGAACAAACGATGGATGTTGGGAATCCCAAAGCGTTGCATGGCCGTGCGATCCACACCCATGCCAAACGCGAAACCCTGCCAGCGCTCCGAATCAATCCCGCAGTTGCCCAGCACCCGCGGATGAATCATTCCGCAGCCACCCCATTCGAGCCAACCATCCTGCCATGAAAAATCGATCTCGGCGGACGGCTCGGTGAACGGGAAAAAGTGTGCCCGGAAGCGCAGCTTCACGTCCGCACCCATCATGTGACGCGCGAAGGCGAACAGCACTCCCTTCAGGTCGCCGAACGTGACGTTCTCGTCGACGAGAAAGCCTTCGATCTGGTGGAACATGGGGGAGTGCGTGGCGTCGTTGTCGTAGCGGTACACGCGTCCCGGTGCGATGAAACGGAAAGGCGGCTCACGCCCGGCCATCGCGCGGATCTGCACGGGTGAAGTATGCGTGCGCAGCACTGGACCCCCCTCGACGAAGAAGGTGTCCTGTAGATCGCGCGAGGGATGATCTTCGGGGATATTGAGGGCTTCGAAGTTGTTGTACTGCGTCTCGACTTCTGGACCGTCTTCGATCGAGAAGCCCAGGCCGGCAAAGAAATCCGCCATCTCGCGTTCGATGACGGTGAGCGGGTGATAGTGACCCCGAGACGGTGCCGAGCCCGGAAGCGTTACGTCGAGACGATGCTCGGCAAGCACGCGGTTCTGGTTTTCGCTCTCCAGTTCCTGTTGACGCGCTTGAGCCCACTCCTCGATGCGCTCTTTGCTGGCATTGACCGCCTGGCCGAAAGCGCCTCGTTCCGCCGGTTCGATCGATCCGATGCGGCGGAGCATCTCGGAGACCGAACCCTTGCGACCCAGGAAGCCAGCGCGCACCTCGCGCAACGCCTGGGCGTTGGGTGCCCCGGCGATCGCTGCGCGCGCCTGCTTCTCGAGTTCGGCCAGATTCTCGAGTTCGGTCGACATTCCAGAATCCGCCTCAGGCGGCCTTCGACTTCGCGACTTCGACCAGCTCGGTGAACGCCTGCGGCTCCGCGACGGCCAGATCCGCGAGAATCTTCCGATCGACTTCCACACCCGCCAGCTTCAACCCGTGCATGAAACGGCTGTAGGTAAGCCCGTTCGAGCGAGCTGCGGCATTGATGCGGGCAATCCACAGGCGGTGGAACTGTCGCTTTCTCTGGCGTCGATCGCGATAGGCATAGATCAGGCTCTTCTCTACAGCGAGCCTCGCAGGTCGGATCAGCTTGCTGCGCGAGCCGCGAAAACCCGAAGCCAGCTTGAGGATCTTCTTGTGGCGTCGGTGCTTCGTGACACCTCGTTTGATTCTCATTTCAATGTCCCTCTACAGGTAAGGAAGCTGTCGCTTCAAACGCGGCGCATCGACAGCAGCGACGATCGTCGTCCCGCGTAACTGCCGCTTCCGCTTGCTGCTCATCTTGGTCAGGATGTGGCGTTTGAACGCCTGCGAGCGGCGCAGCTTTCCGGTACCGGTCTTCCGGAACCGTTTCGCCACCGCGCGTCGCGTCTTGATCTTAGGCACCTTCGGCCTCCTCGCTCTTCGTCTCTTCGACCTCGAGCGGAGCTTCAGCGTGTTCTGCTGGCGCCCGATCGGATCGTCGTGCTTTCTTGTCGGATTTGTCCTCGGCGGCTTCTTCGCCGCCTTCGGCCCCTCGCTCGGCTTCTTGTTGCTGTTTGAGCTTGTCGATCGCGGCTCGGTCTGGCGCGAAGATCATGCTGAGCATGCGCCCTTCCATCTGAGCCCGGCTCTCCGGTTTTGCGATCTCCGCCAATCTCTCCGTCACGCGAACCAGAAGCTCCCGCCCGATGTTCTGGTGAACGATCTCTCGGCCGCGGAACATCACTGTGGCTTTCACCTTGTCGCCATCCATCAGGAAACGCGTCGCGTTCTTGAGCTTGAAGTCGAGATCATGCTCATCGATCCGCGGTCGGAACTTCACTTCCTTCAACTGGCTCTGGTGTTGGGTCTTCTTCTGTGACGAAGCCTTCTTCTGGAGCTCGTACTTGTACCGCCCGTAGTCCATGATCTTGCAGACCGGCGGTTGTCCATTCGGGGAAATCTCGACAAGGTCCAAGCCGATCCGCCCTGCGATATCGCGGGCGGCATCTGTGGGCATCACACCGAGCTGCTGCCCATCTTCGTTCACGACCCGCACTTCTGGAACGCGGATCGCACGATTGACTCGAATCTTGTCCTTTTCGGGTGCTACTTCTCGCCAACGGCGTCTACGAAATCCCACGCGTTCGAATCTCCTCCTCTATCTTGCTTCTGAACTCATCGACCGGAAAACTTTCCTGGCCTTTCTTGTGTCGACGGCGAACCGTCACACTTCCGTCATCTGACTCGCGATCTCCGACGACAAGGATATACGGAATCTTCTGTGTCTCCGAGCCGCGTACGCGATAATTCAACGTCTCATTGCGCGCATCGAGCTGCGCTTGCACGCCTGCATCCTGGAGCGTGCGAGTCACCTTCTGTGCATAGTCTGTGTGCTTGTCCGATACCGGCAGGACCGTAACCTGCACAGGCGCAAGCCAGAGTGGCAGATCGCCACCGGTGTGCTCCAGATAGACCGCGATGAAGCGTTCCAACGAACCCAGGATGGCGCGATGCACCATCTTTGGCTCGTGCTCCTTGCCATCGGCGCCCACGTACTTGAGCTCGAAGCGCGAAGGCATCGCCATGTCGATCTGCACCGTGGCCAACTGCCAGGAGCGCTTGAGCGCATCGCGGAAATTGAACTCGATCTTCGGAGCGTAGAACGCTCCCTCGCCGGGATTGATGCCGCACTCGTAGCCGGCGCGCTCGACCGCATCGACGAGCATCTTCTGGACGCTTTCCCATTCGTCGGGATCCCCGATGAACTTCTCGGGCCGGGTCGCCACGGCGATCTCGACTCCACTCAAACCAAGATCGCGGTAGATCTCCGCGGTCATCTCCATATGCCGATCGATCTCGTCGCGCAATTGATCGGGGGCGCAGTAGATGTGTCCATCGTCCTGGGCAAACGTGCGCACTCGCGTCAGACCGTGGAGAGTCCCAGAGCGCTCGTTGCGGTGCAGCCGGGAAAACTCGGCGAGGCGCAGTGGAAGCTCGCGATAGGAACGCGGTCGTGCGCGGAAGATCAGGCAATGTCCCGGACAGTTCATCGGCTTGAGACCGACTTCCTCACCTTCGTCGGCTCCCGGCATCAGGAACATGTCCTCGCCAAAGTTCTCGTAGTGACCGGAAACCTTGAAGAGTTCTGCGGAAAACAGCTGCGGCGCCATCACCTCGTCGAATCCGTACTTCCGATAGAGCCCGCGCACGTATTCGACCAGGTTGTTGTAGAGCCGGAGGCCCTTGGGCAGGAAGAAGGGTGAACCCGGTGCCCATTCGTGGATCAGGAAGAGGTCGAGTTCCTGTCCGAGGCGCCGGTGATCACGTTTGCGCGCCTCTTCCTGCAGACGCTCGTGCGCCTTCAGTTCCTTCTTGTCCTTGAAGGCGATGCCGTAGACGCGCTGGAGCATCTGCTTGGATTCATCGCCACGCCAGTAGGCCCCCGCGAGCTCGGTCAACTTGAATGCGCCGATCTGGCCCGTGCGCTGGACGTGGGGTCCGCGACACAGATCGGCGAAGGAGCCGTTTCGGAATACCGTGATCGTCTGATCGTCGGGAATATCGTCGATACGCGAGACCTTGAGATGCTCGCCCATCGATTCGAATAACTGCTTGGCCTGCTCGCGCTCGATCTCGTCGCGCTCGAACGGCAGGTCTTCTTCGATGATGCGGTTCATCTCCGCTTCGATGCGCGGGAGGTCATCGGGACCGATGCGTGTGGGAATATCGAAGTCGTACTGGAACTTCTCGCTGTGGTCGCTGCGACCTACATCGATCTGAGTTTCCGGCCAGAGTCGCTTGACCGCATCCGCCATCACGTGCTCGGCCGAGTGTCGAATCACTTCGCCACCATCGGGGTCGCGCGCGGTGATCACGCGGAATGCACCACCGCGCCGAAGCGGCGCGCGCAGATCGCAGTATTCACCTTCGAGTTGTGATGCAAGCGCGGCCTTACCAAGACCGGGACCGATCTTCTGCGCAACCTCGAGCGAGCTGGTGCCGTTCGGAACCGTTACGACGGTGCCGTCGGGAAGCGTCAAATCAATTTCTTGCGCACTCATCTGCTCACGCAGAACGAGACCGAGCCAGTTCGGCAGTCTCGCCCCCACAGCAACGCTCGCACGGACCGGCGGCTTCGCCCTTCAAACAAGGGAGTCGTCCGGACTAAATACAGACCTGGATGTAAAGGTGTGAAAGGAGATCAGATCAACCTCGAAGCGTTCCCCTAAACCGGCGAATTCAATACCAATTTCGGGTTTCGGTGTCAATTTGATCGGGCCGAGCAAGATGACTCTGGGGCTGCGCGGCGCGCAGCGCCCCGACCGGACCCGCCACTATTGAACTCCAGAGGGATCCTGGGGCATCGCTGGCGCGCTCACAGGCTCTACTCGAAGCTCGACCCGGCCGGCCTCCACCAGCACCGGCTCGAGCCGGAATCCCGAGAATTCCAGGGCCGCCAGGCGGTCCTGGAGGGCCCCAGGAGACAGCGCTCCCTCGACCCGCAGAAACGCGGTTCCGGGGCTCATTTCCATCAGAGCGGCTCGATCGGCGCCCAAATCGCGCTTCAGGGCCCCTCGGACGGCCGTCACCTGCAGGAGATTCGAAACTCCGAACAGACGCACCTCGACCGCCCCGCTCTCTTCCGCAAGGGCCTGCCAGTTGCGATCGAGCTGCAAGATCACGTTGTCGACCAGCTGCTCGCGCACCGCTCCGACGCCCCGGGCAAAGGCTTCCTCGCTGTGATCGTGGTAGCCGGCGCCCTCGAAGCGGGCCAATGCCAGCTCGGTGCCATCCCCGACCCGGACGGCCCTGACCCGAACCTCGGCCACTCCGCCCTTGACCCGGCTGCCCGTGTCTTTCGGCCGCCAGCTGAGGGCGACGTCGAGCGCGACATCTGCTCCCAGATCGCGGCCCAGCGCGAGTGCGCTCTCGGGCTGGATCTCGCGATTGGCCCGAAGAGCCGGCTCGACCACGACCAGCCCCTGTTGCGACAGGCGGTCCTGCAGGAAGCGTTCGAGCGAGACCAGCGGCGCGGGGCGCGGGTCGCCGGAAATGCCCCGGTCCAGGCGGAGGAACAAGACCACCGAGGGTTTCTCGCGCGGGGATTCCAACAGTCCCAGAGTCTCCAGGTACGCGCGCAGCTGACCCGCGTCGACCGTCGCGCGCACCGGTAAGACAACCTGCTCGGAATCATCTTCGAGCGACATCTCCTGCCGGAGTGCACCGGCGACGCGATAGCTCAACACGAATTCCGGAGCGCGCGGGCGCAGGAGCTCGCGCAAGTCGCCCCCATGCTCTCCCGCTTCGGGGGGTAGAAAGCGCAGGCCCACCAGGAAAACCGCTTCGACCATGGCTTCGGCGAAGGCGCGGTCGCGCGGCGAGCCACCGCGTTCGACCTCTGCGGGCACGATTCCATCGACTTCGATCGTCACTGGCTCAAGGGCGTGTGCGACGGGGCTCGCAACCCAAGCAAGTCCGACCAGGAAACAGATCCGCCCGAGGCGCGTCAGGAAACGAGACATGCCACCACCCCCTCCCCAAACAGACTCTCCACGCGGGTCACGAGTTCATCGCTGACCGATACCCGGTGCCGCTTCAGGTCCAGAATGGCCTCCGCGCCATTGGGAAGTTTGAGCTCCACGCCAACGGGTACGGGTCCGGGCACGAGATCGAGCAGGCTGCGCAGTTTCGCGAGCCGCTCGGGAGTCGCGCCCTCACCCGGAATTCGCAACTCGAGGCGCGTGGTGCAGCGGCTCCAGGCTTCCTCCAGCGGAATCACCTCGTCCACGTGAAGCTCCGGTCGTTCCGATTCGCTGGCGAGGTTGCCCTTGAGAAACAGGCGCGCCTCGGCCCTCAGAAGCGGTGCGAATTTCTCGTAGGTCTTCGGAAAGAACACGGCGCCGAGAGTACCGCTCATGTTCTCGAGTTGCGCGCGGGCCATGAGGTCGCCTTTACGAGTCTTCTGTGTCTTGAATCCGACCAGAATTCCACCGAGCCAGGCATCCTTGCGCGCGCCGGGATCGGTAGGCGAACCGTCGAGCGGGAAGCGCGAAAAGAGGTCGAGAACCCGGCCGTGGTCCGCGAGTGGATGTCCGGTGATATAGAAGCCGAGCATTTCCTTTTCACCGTCCAGGCGCTGCGCTGCGGGCCACTCGGTGACTTCGGGCAGCTTGGGAACCGCGCCCGCCTCTGCATCGCCAAAAAGGTTGCCCTGGCCGAGCAGGCGATCGCGCTGGGTGCGCTGGCCTCGCTCGATCGCACCCGAGAGCGCCTCCCAGAGCGATGCTCGCGTCGCCTTGGTGAAGTCGAAAGCTCCGCAGCGAATCAGGCTCTCGATCACGCGCTTGTTCGTACTCTTGGTGTCGATGCGCTCGCAGAAATCGAACAGGGTTTGAAACGGACCCTCTGCACTGCGAGCCGAGACGATCGCCTCGACCGCCCCATCGCCGACGTTCTTGATGCCCGCCAGGCCGAAACGGACCGCGCGACCCTCGTCGGTCACACTGAACTCGGCACGACTCTCGTTGACACACGGCGCCTTCATCTCGATGTCCCGGCGCGCGGCGTCTTTCATGTAACGATCGAGCTTGTCTCCGTCCTTCCACTCACAGGTCATGCAGGCCGCATAGAACTCGGCGGGATAGTGCGCCTTCAGGTACGCAGTCTGATGAGTGATCAACGCGTAGGCCGCAGAGTGAGCCTTGCCGAAGCCGTAACCCGCGAACTGGAAGATCAGATCGAACAACTGTGCCGCCTGCCTTTGCGGATGGCCGTTGGCGACGGATCCTTCGACGAAGCGCACGCGCTGCGCCTCCATCTCGGATTCGATCTTCTTGCCCATGGCGCGGCGCAGCAGATCACCCTCGCCGAGCGAATAGCCGGCGACCTTGTTGGCGATCTGCAGAACCTGATCCTGATACAGAATCACGCCATAGGTTTCGGACAAGACCTCTTCGAGAGCCGGAATCAGATAGCTGACCGGCTTGCGGCCGTGGCGACGTTCGATGAAGTCGTCGACCATGCCCGACTTCAAGGGACCCGGGCGGTACAGCGCGACCAGGGGGATCACATCCCTGAAATGGCGCGGCTGGGCGCGCGCCACCACGTCGGTCATTCCGGTCGATTGCCCCACCTGAAACACGCCATCGGTATCGGCGGCGCAGAGCAGATCGTAGGTCAGGGTATCGGCGAGATCGGTGGTCTCGATGCAGAAGTCCGGGTCGTGGTGTGTGCGTATGCGATCGACGGTGTCCTGGATGATCGTGAGCGTGCGCAGCCCCAGAAGGTCGAACTTGATGAGCCCCACCTTCTCGGCGTTGCGGTAGTCGAACTGGACGACGACTTCTTTCGACTTGGGATCGCGATACAACGGCGCGGTATCGAGTAACGGCTTCGAAGAGATCACGATCCCCGCCGCGTGGCGCCCCGGATTGCGAATCTGCCCCTCCAAGGAGCGGGCGAGATTGAACATCTCGGTCAATTGCGGACTGGACTCGATCTTCTTGCGCAGTTCTTTCGACTCTTCCAGAGCTTCGTCGAGTCCGATTCCGAGTGTGTCGGGAATCAGCTTGGCCACGGGATCGACGTCGGCGAACGGCATGCCCAGCACCCGTCCGCAGTCGCGAATCGCCGCCTTGGCCTGCATCGTTCCGAAGGTGACGATGCCCGCGACCTTCCGACCGTCTTCGCCTTCGCCGTTGTACCGGTCTTCGACGTAGCGGATCACCTCGGCGCGCCGGTTCATGCAGAAGTCGATGTCGATGTCGGGCATCGACATGCGCTCGGGGTTCAGAAAGCGCTCGAACGGGATCCGATACCCGACCGGGTCGATGTCCACGATACTCAGCGCATACGCGACCAGAGAACCCGCCGCCGAACCGCGGCCGGGACCGACCGGAATCCCGCGTTCGCGCGCGAAACGGATCATGTCCCAGACGATCAGGAAGTAGCCCGGGTACCCCTTCTGATTGATCACATCGAGTTCGTAGTCGATGCGGGTTCGATACTCTTCGTGCTCGCCGCTCAAGGGTTGATCGGGTTCGAGGTTCAGCCGGGACTTCATGCCCCGCTCCACCATCTGGCGCAGATGGCTCTCGGTGGTCTGCCCCGCCGGTACGTCGAAGTCGGGCAGATAGTTCTGCCCCGTCTCGAGTTCGAAATTGCAGCGCTCGGCGATCTCGATGGAATTGGTCACCGCCTCGGGCACGTCGTGGAAGACCTCGAGCATCTCGTCAGCATCCTTGACGTAGAAGCCCTGGCCGTCGAAACGGAAGCGATCGGGATCGTCGAGCAGCTTGCCGGTCTGAACACAGAGCAGCGCTTCGTGCGAGTGCGCATCGTTGCAGGCCAGGTAATGACAATCATTGGTGGCCAGAAGAGGCAGTTTCAGATCGCGGTGCATGGCGAGCAGTTCGGCGTTGACCTTTTCCTGTAACGGAATTCCGTGGCGCTGGAACTCGAGATAGAAACGGTCCTTGAACAGGCGCGAGTAGGTCTCGACCAGTTCCCAGGCCCGATCCATGTTCCCGTTGTTGATCGCCGACGGGATCGCTCCCGAGAGGCAGCCCGAAGTGGCAATCAGACCCTCGGAGTGCTTCTGCAGAAGCTCCATGTCGATCCTTGGCTTGTAATAGAACCCTTCGAGGAATCCCTTCGAAACCAGTCGGATCAGATTTCCGTAACCGGTGGCGTTCATCGCCAGCAGGATCATGTGGTTGATCCCGTTGAAACCGCCCGTCGAGGCGTCCTTCTCGAAGCGCGAACCCTGAGCCACGTAGACTTCGCAGCCGATGATCGGCTTGATGCCGTGCTTCACGCAGGTCTCGTGAAACTCCACGGCGCCGAACATATTTCCGTGGTCGGTCATGGCCACGGCGGGCATTCCGAGCGCAGAACAGCGCTCGACCAGCTTCTCGATCCCGATCGCACCGTCCAGAATCGAGTACTGCGTATGCAGATGCAGGTGCGCAAAGCGCGAAGCGTTGCCCAATTCTCACCCCCGTCACCCCAAGTCTAGCGTGAGGATCCCGCGCCTGCGCGGGGGGATGGTCCCGGAGAGCCTCGAACGCCCGGATCGCGCACTCAGAAGCCCCGATCCTCACCCCGGAAGGCCGAAGACCCCGCAAAAAGAGAGAGACCCAAGCCACGCGACCCCCGGTCCGGCGTGACGTTTCCCGGAGTGAGCGTCAAGAGCGAAGCAACCTACCCCACAGTGACTCATCCATCGCCAGACCAGCGAAGCGAACGAAGGGATTGTCACGCCGGCCCCGGGGAGTTCGAAGCTCTCAGATCCCGCCCTACTCCCACTCGATCGTCGCCGGGGGTTTCGAAGAAATGTCGTAGACGACGCGATTGATCCCCGAGACCTCGTTGATGATGCGAGTCGAGATCTTGGACAGGACCTCGTGGGGAATCTCCGCCCAGTCCGCCGTCATTGCGTCATTCGAGCCGACGCAGCGCACGGCAATCACGTACTCGTAGGTTCGACCGTCTCCCATCACGCCGACGGAGCGCACCGGCAAGAAGACCGCAAAGGCCTGCCAGAGCTGGTCGTACAGGCCCGCCGCGCGAATCTCTTCCACGACGATCGTGTCGGCTCCGCGCAACATTTCGAGGCGTTCGGGCGTGACCTCTCCGACGATGCGGATCGCGAGTCCCGGACCCGGAAATGGATGACGCCGCGTCATCTCGGCGGAGATGCCGAGCTTTTTGGCCACTTCGCGCGCCTCGTCCTTGAACAACTCGCGCAGGGGTTCGACCACTTCCAGGTGCATTCGCTCGGGCAGCCCGCCCACGTTGTGATGGGACTTGATCGTGGCCGAAGGTCCCCAGACCGAAATCGACTCGATCACGTCGGGGTACAGGGTCCCCTGCGCCAGGAAGCGAGCGTCGCTCACCTGTTTGGCCGCCCGCTCGAAGACTTCGATGAATGTGTGGCCAATCGAGATGCGCTTGCGTTCGGGATCCTCGACACCGCGCAGGCGATCGAGGAAGAGCTTGGACTCGTGACAGACTTCTAGCGGAATCTGCAGATCGTCGCGGAACATGCGGACGACCTCTTCGACTTCGCCCGCCCGCAATAGCCCGTTGTCGACAAAGAAGCAGTGCAGACGGTCGCCGATCGCTCGCTTGAGCAGCGCGGCCACCACCGTCGAGTCGACCCCGCCCGAAGCCCCGCAGATCACGTGACCGTCCCCGATGCGCTCGCGCAACGCCTGGGTCTCGGTCTCGATGAACTCGTCCATCGTCCAGTTGCCCGAAAGTCCGACGACCTGCTCGAGGAAGTTCCCGAGCATCCGCGTACCGTGCTCGGTATGCATCACCTCGGGGTGGAACTGTACGCCGTACCAGCGTCGGCCGAGGTCGCGCACCGCGGCAAACGGGCTGTTCTCCGAAGTACCCAGGACTTCGAAGCTATCCGGAATGCGCATGACGCGGTCGCCGTGACTCATCCAGACCGAGTTCGAACGGGGAACTCCGGCCATCAGCGGATCGTCATCGATCTGTAGATCGAGCTGGGCGCGACCGTACTCGGCTTCGTCCGCTGGCTGCACGAGGCCGCCGGCGTGTTGCACGAGCAGATGCATGCCGTAGCAGATGCCGAGCACCGGAATGCCCAGATCCAGGATGTCCTCGTTGACGGTCGGGGCGTCGGGATGGTGCACGCTGGCCGGTCCACCCGACAGCACGAGCGCCTGCGGTTTCGCCTGCACGATGCGCTCGGTCTCGACCCAGGGAGGCACGATCTCGCAGTAGACGTGGTGTTCGCGAATGCGGCGCGCGATCAGCTGCGTGTACTGTCCACCGTAGTCGACGATGACGACTCGGTCCGACTCCGGCCTGGGTGCCGTCAACTACTTCTCGAGCCAGTAGTTGGGAGGCTCCTCGGTGATGATCACATCGTGCGGGTGCGACTCGCGCAGGCCCGCAGCGGTGATCTTCACGAAGTGGCTCTTGGTTCGCAGTTCTTCGAGATTGGCCGCACCCACCAGGCCCATGCCCGAGCGCACGCCACCGAGTAGCTGATACAACGAGTTGCCTAGCAGACCCCGGTGCGGCACGCGCGCCTCGACTCCTTCTGGCACCAGCTTCGCTGCATTGTCCACGTCTTCCTGGAAGTAGCGATCGCGACTGCCCTGGCGCATCGCAGAGAGCGATCCCATCGCGCGGTAGACCTTGTAGGAACGGCCCTGGTGCAGAACCACATCGCCCGGACTCTCATCCGTCCCGGCAAACAGCGAGCCGATCATGACCGTATCGGCGCCCGCTGCCAGTGCTTTGGTGATGTCTCCGGAATACTTGATTCCACCGTCGGAAATCAGGGGAATGCCGTGACGCTGGCAGACTTCCGCTGCTTCCAGCACTGCGCTGAGCTGCGGTACTCCCACACCGGCGACGATCCGCGTGGTGCAGATCGAGCCGGGCCCCACACCGCAGCGAACCGCGGAAACATGCGATTTGACCAGCGCCTCCGCGCCCTCTGCGGTCGCGACATTGCCTCCGATGATCTCGATATCGGGGAACTCGACGTGCAGTTCTTCGATCGCGCGCAATACCGCTTCGGCGTGTCCATGCGAGCTATCGACCAGCAAGACGTCGGAGCCTGCTGCGATCAGCGACTCGGCGCGCTCCAGGCGATCCGCGGCGACGCCGACCGCCGAGCCGACCAGCAGGCGCCCCAGACCGTCCTTGCTGGCGTTGGGATACTGTTGGGCCTTCTCGATGTCCTTGATCGTGATCAGGCCGCGCAAATTATTGTGATCGTCGACAACCAGGAGCTTCTCGATGCGGTTCTCGTGCAGAAGATCCATGGCGCGTTCGCGCGTCACGCCGACCTTGACGGTGATCAGGCCTTCACTGGTCATGATCGTCGACACCGGACGGTCGAGGTTCTTGACGAAACGCAGGTCGCGATTGGTCACGATGCCGGCGAGCTTTCCATCCCGCACGACCGGCAACCCGGAAATGCGGTGGTGCTGCATGACGTCGAGTGCGTCCTGAATCGTCTGCTCGGGCTCGAGCGTGATCGGATCGACGATCAAGCCGGATTCGGAACGCTTGACCTTTTCGACCTCGGACGCCTGCTGCTCGATCGACAGGTTCTTGTGGATGAACCCGATGCCACCTTCCTGCGCCATGCAGATCGCCGTGCGGTGCTCGGTGACGGTGTCCATGGGCGACGAAACCAGCGGCATGGTCAGTCGAATGCTCGGGGTGATCCTCGAAGTCAGATCCACATCGTTGGGATGGACCGAAGATGCACCAGGCACAAGAAGGACGTCATCGAATGTGAGCCCGTCTTTGATTCGGGCTTGCTCCAACACGCCCCTCCCGGTTCAGAAGTGGCAGCGCAAGATAGGCGTGAAGCACCTACTCGTCAAGGTGGCGTGCGATGGATTCCTCGACGCTGAAGCCGGCGCCAGGGCTGGCTCGGCTGGAGTCCTCAGTCGGACGTGGCCGCCTTGTCTCTCCGATCGGCCAGTACGGTTCGAACATGGCCCGAGAGCGAGCGCAGGACGCCTTCAAGAAGGGCGAGAGCCGCGCTCGGAAAATCAGCTCGCAGGCGCAGGTAGCTCTCTCTGCTGAGAGAGCCGATCCGACACGGCTGCTGCGCGACGGCATCACATTCGCGGCGACTGATCTGTACCAGACTCACGGCCCCCAGTACCTCACCCGCCACGAGATGGCCCAGGACCCGCCTTTCCGACTCGATGCGCAAGACTCCGTCGATCAGGAAGAACATCTCGTCGGCCGCCTGGCCCGACTGGAACAGCAACGAACCCTCGTCCAGTTCGCGCTCTTCGACGAATTCCGCGAGTTCCTCCCGGTCGTCGGCGCTCAACTCGCGGAGCAGATCGAAGACATCGAGGGCTTTTTTCACGGCACCAACCGGGCAAACGCATTGCGCAGGGCGCTGCGCCGCTCTCTGGGCGAGGTCGTGGGAAATACAAAGAAGCTGCCGCCGTCGAGATGCTCGAGTTGCTGGCGCGCGGTCTCGGAGAGTGCGGCCCCGGGCGGATCCGAAATCAGGAGATGTACGACCGCACCCGGCTGACGCCGGGTCAGAGCGGAGAACACCGCCTCGGTTTCTTCGAGGGCGGCGCCGAAGGCACCGGCCGGTAGCACGATCGCCCCGAGCATCGAGTAGGCGGCGACGTCCCAGAGCGGTGCGTAGACCGGCTCGGCGGGAATCGAGATGAAGCGCAGACTCAGCCCGTCTTCGAGCAGCATGTGTCCCAGCGGACCCAGGCGGCCAAAGCGCTCCGGGTCCCGCTTCAGACGCGCCTCGACCTGAAAGTTCGAGTGTTGCTCGAGGGCTTCGATAAAGCTGAGCACCAGCGCCCGATCTCCACTGGCCACAGGCACCTTCAGGATCGAGCCGCCGCGGGGTCGTTGGGCCGCGGCCCATTCCTTCATGCGCCGGATCTGGGCATCGGTGAAGAGCGAGGGCAGGCTCGGATCGTAGGTTCCGTCGAGCGAACTCCCCGTGTCGACGGCGAGCCGGCCCTGAGCCAGCAGGTCGGCCAGCACTCGCATGACCTGGTAGTCGGGAAATCCGCAGTGGTCGACGACCTGATCCACGCGATGGTACGCCTCAACCGCGTCGATCACTTCGCGCGTCAGGGGGTGACTCACCGAGGGGATCTCCGTCCGCAGTACGGCCAGACGAAGGCGCGTATCGGGCCCGGGCATGTCGCGCTGCAGCTTGTCCCACTCGTCTTTTTGCCGCATGCCCTCCATCAGCAGGACGCGCGTCGGCTTGTCGATTCGATCGGAGTCAGAGACGTCACCGGGCAGGAATTCGAAGCGACCTTCGGTCCAGGCCAACAAGCGGTACAGGGCCTTCTCACCCACGACGCCGCTGCCATCGGCCAGCGGGATCACGGCATCGGCGACCTGCCCCTTGTGCACGACGATGTGGGCGGCGACCGGCATGTTCGGACGTACGATTCGCAGGGTTCCACTGTTCGAGTTCATCTGGAAGATCTGCAGCAGATCGACGACGCCGATCTGCGAGAGCTTGCCCTCGATCTCGGTGTGGGTGCGCATCTCGCCGAAGCGCTGAGTGCGCTCGAGCACGGCGGAAATGTGATCGAGCACGTCTTCGGGATGCCAGGGGCTGACGACCGTGGCGTCGCGCGAATCCATCGTCATGGGCGCGTCGAGTTCGTCGTTGACCAGGAAGATAAAGCTGGTCGCGCGTGTGCGCGGATTGCCGCGCAGAATCTGCGACAGCCGGTAACCGTCGATCACGGACAGGTCGATCGGGCAGATGACGATATCGGGAATCCTCTCGAGCGCGATCTCGAGCGCCGCCGCCCCGTGAGTGGCCCGTTCGACCAGGTGTCCGCGGGCGATACACGCATCGGCGATGCCCTTGAAACGAATCGGATCGTGATCGGCTATCAGTGCACGCACGCTAGACCCTCACCCCGAAACCGACTTCCGTCCGGAGTCGGAAGGTCATGTGCTCCACGAGCACGGGATCGGAGGAGTGGAAGACCGGGCGAGCGCCGTCGCTGCGACGCGCCCCTGCCACCAGGGCATAGGGCGGCCCCTCTCCGTACCGCACCACCCAGGTCGTCTCGACCGAAACGTCGGGCGGAAGCGGCAGGCCGGTCACGGACGGGCCGTTCGGAATCGTGTCGCCATCGGTGGCGATGAATACGTCGGTGGCGGTCTCGGTGTCGCCGAGGAAGGTCAGAGGCGCCATGAATGCGCTGCGCTCGCGCCCGGGGGCCAGGAAGAGCAGGCCGCGATCGCGGGGGCGACAGGTCAACTCGCCAATCAGCAGTTCCGCGGTTTCGGGAATGAACTCCGGCGGCATCCAGGGAGCCTGCGCGAGCACTCGTTCACCGATCTCGGCCAGGGGCGTATTCGCGCGAATGCCCAGCGTGTGCACGATGCTCTCGCGTTCAGCGGTCGCGCCCGCCCCGGCTGCGGCGAGCAGGTTTTCGAAAGTTTCGCCATCGACTGGATAGCTGGCCACTCCGACCGTGGGCTTGGCGTCCACGCCAGACTCAGCAAAGACGTCGGCCAGGCGCTGGGCAATGCGGCGCTTGAGCACCACTCCCCCCAGGGGATCGGTGTCGGTCACCAGGATCCAGAAGCGCCGGGAGTTCTCACTGGTCAGGACGTCGGTACTGCGCAGTGTCCGCTTCACCGCGGAGACCAGAGCAGGCAGTACCTCCTGGCCCGTCACCGGGTCAAAGCCCTCCAGAGCCACCGACAGAATAGACAGACGCCGACCAAAGCGGTGCGCCTTGTAGACTTCGATCTGGGCTACCTCATCGAAAAAGGTCCGACCCGGCAGACCCGTGGCGGCTTCCCTGAAACTGGCCACGCGCAGGCGCTCGAATTCCGAGGCCTTCTCGAGCGCGAGAGCCCCGACCTCACCGAGTTTGGTGCAGGCATCGAGTTCCCGAACCCCGAAGCCTCCGGCCGCGCGGCGGGACAGCCGCGCAATACCCGTCAGGCGGCCCGCGCGATAGCACGGCACGTAGAGGCGCTCGGCACAGCGCGTCTCCGCTCCTTCGCCCGGCGGTGGATCGAGAACGCCGCGACCGGAGCGCAGCTCCTGGTCGACGCTCTGAGGCTGCCCTGGCCAGTGCTCGGGCTCGTACTCGCCGTTGAGCTGTCCCCGCGTGCAGGCCCGCACAAACGCACCTTCGGCGCCGCGCTTGACCCAAAGAACTCCGTCTTGCGCGGCGCTTTCCAGACACAACTGCTCGAGCAGGGCCTGTGCCGTCTCCTCTGAAGTACGCAGCGCCAGAAGACCGAGAGCGCGCTCGATCAGCGAAACGCGGCCCATGAACTCCAGATTCTCGGTCAGCAGCCGGTCCATGTCGGTGTGTGTCTTGCGCTGCTCCAGCGCATTGCCGACGGCCTGAAGCAGCGACTCGCGACCGATCGGCTTTTGAAGATAGTGCGCAGCGCCGGCCTTCATGGCCTCGGGCACTCGATTGGCGTCGCCCGCGCCGGTCACGGCGAACACGACCAGATCGGGGAAGCGCTCGCGCATCTCCCGGATGAACGCGTTCGGTTCGCCCTCGGGCATGACCAGGTCCAGGATCACCAGATCGAAAGGGCCCTGCCGCTCGAGCAGAGCCCGAGCGGTCGCCTGTCCGTCCGCGGAACAGACCTCGTAACCCTCCTCACCGAGAAGGCCTTCGAGGAAGTTCCGAAAATAGAGCTGATCGTCGATCGCGAGGATTCGCGCCTTGGCAGCCAAAGATTCTCCCCGGGCCGCGGAGAGAGGACACGGCCCTGCCCCTGTCTTTTCGGACCGCGCGGGGAATTCTTTCGCGCTCGGTGCGGCTTTCCTACCCGAGTTGCACCGGCGTTCTAACGCAACGGAAGTGAACCGCTGGCGCAATCCCCTTCCGCCACTCCGAGCAGCGAGTGCGGCGTGGCTGCGGTGACGTCGATGTCGCATAGAACCCCGCGAACCATTGGGCTCGTGGCGGTGAAGTTGACGACGCGATTGTACGGATCGCGCCCCTGTCGTCGTTCCCCGCCTCGCCGACTGGCGCCGTCGACCAGTACGGTGGTGCGTGAGCCAACTCGCGCCTGGTGAGCCTCCAGGGTCAGACGCTTTTGCAGAGCCTGAAGCCGCTCGAGCCGGTCCTGAGCTTCGTCGGGCTCGACAGACTGGAGGCCGCGGCGCTGGGCCGGTGTCCCTGGACGTTCTGAGTACTTGAAGGAATAGCTATCCACGAAACGGACTTCTGACACAAGGCTCAGCGTTTCCTCGAACTCGCTTCGGGACTCGCCCGGAAACCCGACGATCAGATCGGTGCTGATCGCGAGATCCGGTCGGGCCGTGCGCAGAGCCTCGGCCGTGCGCAGATAGTCTTCGCGCGAGTAGCGTCGACTCATCGCCTCCAGCACTCGCGTCGATCCGCTCTGCACGGGCAGATGGATATGCGGGCAGAGTTCGGGAACCTCGCCGTAGGCGCCGATCAGATCCTCGGTCATGAAGATCGGATGCGGACTCGTGAAGCGGACGCGCTCGATACCGGCGATTTCGGCCACTCTCCGGATCAACGTCGCGAAGCGCAACTCGCCATCGACCCGACCCGGGCGCGCGCGACCGTAGGCGTTGACGGTCTGCCCGAGCAGCGTGAGTTCGATGACACCCCGATTGGCCAGCGCCGACGCCTCGGCCAGGATCTCTTCGCTCGAGCGACTGACCTCGCGCCCGCGCGTGGCAGGTACGATGCAATAGGTGCAGAAAAGGTCGCAACCCTCCATCACTGTTACGAAAGCCCGCCCGGAATTGCCGGCCTGAAACTCCGGGTGTCGCTCCGGCAATTCGAAGCGGGCCTGGCGATCGTCGTCGTAGTCGACTCGCAGGCTGCGCTCGCGGGCGATGGCGCTCTCGACCATGGACGGGAGGTGCACCAGGTTTTGGGGCCCAAACACGAAATCCAGTTTCGGGAAGCGCTTGAGCAGCGCCCCGCCCTCCTGTTGCGCCACACAACCGCCCACGCCGACGATCAGGTCAGGACGCTCGTCCTTCTGGGCCAGCAGGGATCCAAGCTCCGAATAGAGCTTCTGCTCGGCTTTGTCGCGCACGGAGCAGGTGTGGATCAAGACGACATCTGCGCCATCAACAGAGGAGACCGCTGCATAACCCTCGTGGTGCAGCAGATTCGCCATCTTCTCAGCGTCGTGCTGATTCATCTGACAACCGAAGGTCCGTATGTGAAATCTTCCCGGCATTTCGTGCGCAGCTTAGCTCAGCGCTCCCTCAAAACGCCCTCCGCGGGCAGAACTCCTGGCCACTCGTCTGCTCGACCCCACCGGCAACAAGGGGTCCGACCGGACGGCTGAGAACCCGATTTCTTTATCTTTTTCACGAATTCCAGTTCCAGGACCCGTGTGACTCCCAGGGCCGCCCCCCCCCAATTTCCGTTTGGAATCCAACCCACTTCGGCCAGAAACTCAATAGAATCGCGGGCTCCCGAGCCCACCCTTCGATTGAAACTGGACCCCGAAAAGCGATTGACATCCCTGAAAGCCAGTGCATAATGTCATTCAGCGTCGGGTGAGGCAGCTTTGAGCAGGCCCGACCGGAGGAAACGATTCTTACGGAGAAGGCGGTGGAGACGACATTTCTGCTTTGAAATGTCCAACCTCTCACCCCCCACAAGTCACCACCGCCTCTCCGACCCATCAACGGCCCTCGACTGAAAAGTCGGGGGCCGTTTTTCGTTGGTCGTTCCGGCGCTTTGCTCGGGTGTTCTCGCGTGCAACGCGAAGCCTCGGTATGCGAGCTTCAAGCGTCACCTTCGGTCCCGAAATCACAGGATGAGCTTGTCCACCAATCTCGAGAGTTGCTTGAGGTTTCGACACTCCTCCGCAACATCGGTGTAAGGCAGGTACTTGTCCATGACACTGTCCCCGAATCCCCAGGCACCCGGTGATTCGGGATTGATCCACAGAACGTTCTTCGCCTTGTTGTGCACATCGCGCAGGCACCAGGCCCGCGGATCGTTGTAGTTGTTGCGGGCATCACCGATCACGACCACGGTCGTGCGCGAGTCCACCGATGCGAGGAAGTCTCTCCAGAATACGTGGAACGCCATGCCGAAGTTCGAGCGCGTGTACGGATTGATCACGTCTCCGCCGTCGAGCGCCATGTCGATCGCTTCATAGATGTCGTGATCCTTGAACAGCGGGGTGACTTCGCCGAGTTCTGCCACGAACACGAAGCTGCGGATCTTGGTGAAGGCGTCCTGTAGGCCCCAGATGAACTGCAAGAAGAATCGGGACACGTTCGCGACCGAACTCGACACGTCACACAGAACCACCAGCTTGGGCTTCTCTTTCTTGCGCTGGCGGAAGACCAGCTCGAAGGGCACCCCTCCGTGGGCCATGTTCTTGCGCATCGTCGTCTTGAGGTCGAACTTGCCGCGCTTCTGACGCTTGCGCCGCATGGTGATGATGCTCTTCATCTTCTGCGCCAGGCGGTTGACCACCTCGCGCAGCCTGCGCAGATCTTCCTCGGTCAGGTTGTAGAAGCTCTTCTCCTCCAGGCTCTCCCTGCGGAAGCGCTCCAGATAGTCGTGATTCTGCTTGTCGAGTTCGCGCTCGGCGTACTGGCGCACGGCCTTGCGCATGGCGTCCTGGACCGCGGCTAGAAGCTCCTCGAGCTGCTGCAGGCGCTCCTCGGGGAAGCCCTCTTCCCGCAACTGCTCGATCAGATCGCGCAGCTCGCCCCCGGCGGACTCCATGTTCATCTGCTCCATCATGCGCCGGCTGAAGAAGCCGATCTGCAGCATGTTGCGGATGTTCTGGATATCGGCGCCCTCACCGGCCTCACCGATCATCTGCTCGAGCGCGCTGGGATCGATCGAAAGCAGCGCCTGGGCCAGTTCCGAGAGATCGACGTCCATGTTCTCGAGCATCTCGCGCAGCTGCTCCAGCAGCTCTTCGGGGTCGAAGTCCCCGGACATTCCGGCCATGGCATCGGAGAGCTGATCCCGGAGCTGGTCGTGAAACCCCGACCAGTACAGATCGAAGAGACGGTCGTAGGTGTCGATATCGTCGGAGCGCTTGACCATGGTGGTGCGCAACGCGTCCTTGAACAGCTCGCGATCCTCCAGCGGCATCTCGTCGAGCGCCGTGAAGGCATCGAGCGATTCCGCCACCGAAACGCGGACGCCCGCCTTTCGCAACAGGTTCGTGAACTCGACAATCTTGTTCTGCATCATGGCTGGCGGCCCTCGAAGGGAACGGCAGACGGCCTGGAATTGGCCGTCGACTAGTGAAGGATGCTTTTTTTGGTGCCGGACGAGTCGTCCGAAACGACCTGTGGCTTCTCGGCCTGCGCCTCGGCCGCCTTCTTCTGCAGCAAGGCACCGAGTTCGCTCTGCGCCTTGGCGATATCGCCCTGGTGCTTGAGAATGACCGCGAGCGTGTCGTTGACCATGTCGGAATCCAGAGATTCGGCGTTGAGCACCATCAGTGCGCGCGCCCAGTCCAGGGTCTCTGCAATCGAGGGAGTCTTCTTCAGGTCGAGTTTGCGCACCCGCTGGATCAACTCGACGATGTCCTCGACCAGACGCTTGCCAATGCCGGGCACCTTGAGTTCGAGGATGCGGATCTCCTCTTCCTCGGACGGAAAGTCGATGTGCAGGTGCAGGCAGCGGCGCTTGAGAGCATCGGTCATCTCGCGCGCGTCATTCGAGGTCAGGAAGACCAGCGGCATGTTCACCGCCTTGATCGTGCCGATCTCGGGCACGCTGACCGTGAAATCGGACAGGATCTCGAGCAGGAAGGCTTCGAACTCCGGATCGGACTTGTCGACCTCGTCGATCAGGAGCATCACAGGCTCCTCGCTCGTGATGGCCTTCATCAGCGGGCGCGGAACGATGAAGCGTTCGCTGAAGAACACATCGTCCTGGCCGCCGATGCGCTCGGCCGCCTCCTCGAGGCTCGTGGCGCCTTCGATCACCTCGCTGACTTTGTCGCGCAACATCTGGGTATAGAGCAACTGCTTGGAGTACTCCCACTCGTACAGCGCCTTGCTCTCGTCCAGACCTTCGTAGCACTGCAGGCGGATCAGTTCGCGTCCGAGGGCTGCGCCCACGACCTTGGCGAGTTCGGTCTTGCCCACGCCTGCGGGCCCCTCGACCAGAACGGGCTTCTGTAGCTTGCTCGCCAGGTAGACCACCATCCCGATGTTCTTTCCGGCGATATAACCCTGTTCCAGAAGGCGCTTCTGTACGTCTTCGACTGTGTCAAACATCTTTCATCCTCCAGCTTGCGCTCGCGGCAGCTCCGCTTCGGTGTTCTCCGACTGCACGGCATCCACCGCGCGAGCCAGAAGTTCCTCGAGCCACTCCCGCCGCATTCTTTGGTAGCGAATTCCGTAGTCGACGATCATGCACCGGTAGACATCGGGCTCCCGGAGTTCTAGATCCTCGAGAACTTTCTTGAGTTGTTCCTCGCAACGCGAGACTTCGTCGATCTTTCCGCGCACCCGGGCCGCGACGCGGCTCGATTCCAGATGGCGGAAGAAATTGCACTTCTGCAGGAAGTCCTGCTTCCAGAAGAAGTCGAGTTTCTCGGGCGCTTCGCAACGCTCCTCGCCTCCAAGCCAGGCGAAGAAAGCCGTTCGCCCCGAATCGGTGACGCGGTACAGGTGCTTGTTCGGGCTGCGCTCCTGCTTCACGACCTCTTTTTCGATCCAGCCCAGACCCGCCAGACGGCCGAGCGTCGGATAGAGCCGCCCGTCGTTGACGTCGAGTTCCTCGCAGAACTGCTCCTCCAGGGACTTCTTGATCGAGTATCCGTGGCTGGGGGTATCCAGCAGGACGCCGAGAATCGTGTACGCGAACGACATTTCAGCCCATCAAGCTCAAGAGATGCCCGAGCTTTTCCTGTTTCGCGCGCAGGTAGTCCATGTTCTTGGAATTGGGCTGCGCTTCGATCGGCACCGTCTCGACGATCTCCAGCCCGTAGCCTTCCAGGCCCGCCCGCTTCGCCGGGTTGTTCGTCAGCAGTCGCATTTTCGACACGCCCAGGTTGACCAGGATCTGCGCACCCACACCGAAGTCTCGCGCGTCCACGGGAAAGCCCAGGCGCACATTGGCTTCGACCGTGTCGAGACCTTCGTTTTCCTGGAGTCCGTAGGCGCGAATCTTGTTGGCCAGTCCGATGCCTCGACCCTCTTGCCGCATGTACAGAAGGACTCCCGAGCCTTCCTCCTGGATGCGCTTGAGCGCGGTCTGCAATTGCTCGCCGCAGTCGCAGCGCAGCGAGCCGAATGCGTCACCGGTCAGGCACTCACTGTGAACGCGCACGAGGGTGGAATGTTCGCGATGGATCGTGCCGCACACGAGTGCGACGTGGTCCACGTGGTCGATCTCGTTCTTGAACACCAGCGCGCGAAAATCGCCAAAACTCGACGGAAGAGTCGCTTCAGCTGCGAGTTCTACATGAGTCTCGGTGCGCAGTCGGTACTTGATCAGATCGGCGACCGTCAGGATCTTCAGGTCGTGTTCCTTCGAGAAGCGCTTGAGGTCTGGCATACGCGCCATGGTTCCGTCGTCATTCATGATCTCGCAGATCACGCCGGCGGGCTGGAGTCCGGCGAGGCGCGCCAGATCCACCGAGCCCTCGGTCTGGCCCGTGCGCCGCAGGACGCCCCCAGGCTTCGCGATCAGCGGAAACACATGGCCCGGCCGGGTCAGCCCCCTCGGGCCGGATTCGGGGTCCATCGCTACCTGGATGGTGCGCGCCCGGTCCGCTGCCGAGATGCCCGTCGTGACGCCCTCGCGAGCCTCGATCGAGACCGTGAACGCGGTGCCAAACGGCGTGTCGTTCTTGGAATCCGGCACCATCATGGGCAGATCGAGCGCCAGGGCCCGTTCCGGCGTAAGGGTGAGACAGATCAGGCCCCGCCCGTACTTGGCCATGAAGTTGACATCTTCCGCCGTACACTTCTCGGCCGCCACCATCAGATCGCCCTCGTTCTCGCGATCCTCGTCGTCGGCCAGAATGATCATCTTCCCGGCGCGCAGATCGGCCAATGCCAATTCGACCCGCTCGCGGACTTCGTCCTGATTCTGGGCTGGAGCGGCTTCTGCCTGCCCCGCCGAGTGCCCTTTCGGGCCGCCTAGGTTCGCCATCGTCCTCCCGGCGCAGGGGTATACCTAGACAGTAGGTACCCCGCTGAGGCGAGATTACCCGGCGGCCGATTCCCGTGTCAAACGAGTCGATCGACCTGGGCCACCCGCAGACTGCGCCCATCGGCCACGAAAGCCCGCCGCGCAGCTTCGAGCAGCGACCTGCGCGTGTCGTCGTCACCGGCGAGTCGGGCGAGTTCGGCGCGCGCGAGGTCGAGTTCGGGCTGGAAGATCTTCATATCCGAGGTGTCGATCAGCGGCTGGATTCGCTCTGCCATTTTCTCACAGTGGGGTACGGCCCGTGCTCCGAGGATCAGAGATCGGGTCTCGAGCCACGAGATCGACTCGAAGAGGTCTTCGGCAGCCCCGCTTTCTTCGAAAAACCCTTCCTCACCCGAATTTCGCTCGAGGTAGACGAGGGCCTCCTCGACACGCCCACAATGGAACAGGCCGCTGGCACGGGAGTGAACGGCGACGCCCTCGGCGAAGCTCACGATTCGCTGGAATGCGGCGAACGCATCGGCGACCTGGAGCAACTCTTCGCCGCGCTTTTGAGAGCGCAGCACGAGCCCGAGGGTGACCAGGGGCAACTGCCCGTAGGTAGGGCCGAGAGTCTCCGCGTACTCGACACCGCGACGCGCGGCCGCCTCGGCCTTGCCCAGATCTCCGCACAGGTACGCCAGGTTCGCCTGATAGGACGAGAGCGAACACGATACGAGACTGTCCCCATCCTCGAGCGCCAGCCTGCTGGTTTCGAGCAAGCCTTTTTCGGCCTCGGCGAAATGTCCCTGCAGACCTCGTGCGTACGCGCTCTGCGCCGAAAGGAAGAGCTGACTGCCGTAACCGTTGAGGCGTCCTGCTTTTGCGCGATCGGGCCCGCAGCGGGCGAGCCCGGCTTCGCTCACTTCCAGACAGCGGTCAAGATTGCCGGCCGTCAGGTACGCCCAGCCGAGCCGCTGGTGGACCATCGCGAACAGTTCCAGGTCCTCCGTGTCGGCGACCAGGGGCAGCGCCTGCTCGAGGGTCTCGAGTTGCGCCTCGGCGCTTTCCAGACGCAGAAGCAGAAAAGAGTAGCTGCCCAGCAGGATCACCTGGGCGCGCACATTTCCGCTGGCGCGGGCGAGTTCCATCCCCTCGCGCTGGATCTCGGCGGCTTCCTCAATCTCGATCTCCGAGCCCCATCCGGCGAGCAGGATCCGGGAGATCGAGTGTTCGTGAAGCGCACGGGCTTCGGGCCCGTCGAGCTGCCGGCACAGCGCCCTGACCTTCCGCCAGGTGCGACTGGCGGGTTCGGGATCGAGATGGGCGAAATCACCGGCGGATTCCGCAAAGCGCTGCGCGGCGGCCAGAGTTTCTCCAGCCTCTTCGAGGTGCTGGGCGATCAGGGCTACATCGGCATTGCGCTCGGCAAGTGCGGCCGCGGTCGCGCGATGGAGCGAGGCTCGCTTCGTTCGAAGCTGTGTTCGATAGGCGACTTCGTGGGTGAGCGGGTGTTTGAACGCGTACTCGGTCTCCGGATAGACGGCTTCCTCGGTGATGAACTCCGAAGAGCGAAGCACCGCCAGGGCCTCGCCGAGTTCGCTCTCCTCACAATCGAGCACCTTCGCGAGAACGAGTCCGCCAAACTCCCGACCCACGACCGCGGCCGCCTGCAACACTTCCTTCTCGCGCTCGCCGAGTCGGTCGATGCGCGCCGCCAGCACGCTGTGAACCGTCTCGGGAATCGCGACCTCACCCGCATCCGATCGCAAGCTATAGGCCCCGCGATCGCCCTGCAGGACCTCCGCCTCCAACAACCCCTGCACGAGTTCCTCGGCGAAGAACGGGTTGCCGCCTGCGCGTTCGAGAATGCGCGCGCGCAGTGCGGCCAGGCTCGAGTCTGTGCCGAGCAGCCGATCGACGAGCAGGGCCGAGTCGGCGGCCGTGAGTGCGCGCAGGGGAATACGCAGGTAGTCCGAGGAATCCATCCAGTCCGCTTCGTACTCGGGCCTGAAGTTGCACAGCAGGACGGTTCGCGTACCCGCCGCCGCCTCTGCCAGTTGGGAGATGAACAGATCGGTCTCCGGATCCGCCCAGTGCAGGTCGTCGAGCAGGAAGAGCGCGCACTCTCGCTCGCTGCGGGCGCGGGTGATTTCGCGCAGGAAGGCCGCCGTCTGCTGTTGTCGAACCTCCGGCTCGAGCCTGGGAGCGGGCCGCTCCGGATCGGGAACCCCGCAGTCCTCGAAGACCAGCGGCAACATCTCCTGGAAACTCGGGTTCAGCAGAACCAGGGTTCCGGCGATCTTGCGTCGCGCCTCGGCCGGGGTGTCGTGCTCCGAAACTCCGAGAAAGCTCTGGCTCAACTCGCGCCGGCCCACGCCAGAAAGACTCATTCCGTGGGGCGGGCAGTGGGCGGTGTAGATCGGAATACCCCGAGCGGTGGCGCTTTCCACGAACTCGGCACACAGGCGACTCTTGCCGATGCCCGCTTCGCCCACCACGCCCACGATCTGGCGTTGGCCCGCATCGGCGCGATCGAGGGTGCTCTCGAGCATCTGCAACTCGTCGACACGGCCCACGAAGGCGGTAAAGCCACGCGCCCGGGAACGCTCGAGCCGAGTGCGCAGGGCGCCGACCTCTTCGAGTTCGAACAGAGCGACGGGATCCTTCACGCCCTTTACCTGTGTGGTTCCCAGGTCGCGCAACTGGAAGTAGCCCTCCACCAGTCGCGCCGTTTCGCCGCTCAGACACGCGCGGCCCGGCGCGGCGAGCGTCTGGATGCGCGCCGCCAGGCCCACGACATGCCCCTGCGCGGTGTAGTCCATGCGCAGGTCGTCGCCGATCGTGCCCACCACGACCTCGCCGGAATTCAAGCCGATGCGTACGGCAAAGCTATGACCCTGTCGGCGCAGTTCGTCCGCGTACTCGTCGACCGCCGCGCGGATGCGCAGCGCCGCATAACAGGCGCGCTGGGCGTGGTCCTCGTGCGCGAACGGCGCGCCAAACAGCGCCATCACCCCGTCCC
The DNA here is from genome assembly GCA_024226335.1 of bacterium. Lineage (NCBI taxonomy): Bacteria > bacterium. Next base: position 8,296 of record JAAELY010000318.1, on the reverse strand, counting down.
CCGTGTACTGGTTGACCGTGCCTTCGAAGCGGTGGATCCCCTCGGAAAGGATCCGGAAGAAGCCGTCCAGGATGCGATGCCACTCCTCCGGGCCGACGCCCTCCGCGAGATCCATCGAACCCTTCACATCGGCGAACAGAACCGTCACCTGCTTGCGCTCCCCTTCGAGCGCGCTGCGCTGCCGCAGAATTCGCTCGGCCAGATGGCGAGGCGTGTACTCCCGAGGAGAGCGTTCAGGTGCCTGCGCAGGCGCTGCGGAAGCACCCGTCGCCACTGCGGAGTCGCCCAACGCCGCGCCGCACTGCCCGCAGAACGCAAAGCCGGCTGGATTCTCTCCTCCGCAGCCGGGACACGCCGACGCGAGCGAAACACCACAACCGCCACAGAAGCGCATCCCGGGCGGATTTTCGAACTGGCAAGCAGAGCAATTCACGCGCACAGGGTACCGCGAGTCAAGCGGGAGCGTGAGCCCGGGTCCCTACCGGCCCCTACCAGGTGTCGATCATCGGTCGCTTCTTGCCAGTTCGCGGCGGCGGTTTTGGGGCCGCGAGCAGCGCCATCGTGATCCACTCCCTGCTCGCGGCGGGATCGATCACGTCGTCGATCTCGAAGAAGGTCGCGGTACTGACCGCCTTTCCGTTCTCGTAGAGTCGGGCCACCATCTTCTCGTACAGGGCGATGCGTTCCTGCGGATCTTCGATGGCTTCGAGTTCCTTGCGGAAGCCCAGCTTCACGAAGCCCTCGAGACCCATGCCACCAAACTCGCCGGTCGGCCAGGCGACCGTGAACAAGGGCACCCGGAAACCGCCGCCCGCCATGGCCTGAGCGCCCAGGCCGTAGCCTTTGCGCAGGACGATCGTCATATGGGGAATATCCATGCTCGCCGCAGTCACGAACATGCGCGAGGCATGGCGAACCGTCGCATCGATTTCGGCCTGGGGTCCGACCATGATCCCGGGCGTGTCGCACAGGAAAAGCAGCGGAATATCGTGCGCATCGCATAACTGCATGAAGCGAGCGCCCTTGTCCCCGGCGTCCGCGTCGATGGCCCCCGCGAGGTGATGCGGATTATTCGCAATCACGCCGATCGGCCGACCTTCAATGCGCGCAAGAGCGGTCACCAGTCCATCGCCCCAGCCGGCGCGGATCTCCAGCACCGAGTCGACGTCGCATAACTTCTCGATCACCTGGCGCACATCGTAGATGCGCAGCCGGTTCTCGGGAATCAAATGACGCAGTTCGCGCGGATCGTGCGCCTGCCAGTCGTCGAGCGGACCCTGGAAGTAGGACAGATACTTCTTGGCGACTTCGACGGCTTCCTCTTCGTCCTCGACCAGGATGTCGATCACGCCGTTGGGGTACTGGACGTCGACCGGACCGACGTCTTCGGGCCGGAAGACCCCGAGGCCACCGCCTTCGATCATTGCCGGCCCGCCAACGCCGATGTTCGATCCTCGGGTCGCGATGATGACGTCACAACATCCCAGCAAGACGGCATTTCCGGCAAAACAGCGACCGTTTGTGATGCCGACCAGGGGCACGAGCCCACTCAGCCGGGCGATGTAGTAGAAGGCCCAGCAGTCCAGGCCCGAACCGCCGATTCCATCGGTGTCGCCGGGGCGTCCTCCGCCGCCCTCGGCAAACAGGACCAGGGGCAGGCGATTGTTCTCTGCGACCTCGAACAAGCGGTCCTTCTTGCGGTGGTTCTGCGCGCCCTGGGTTCCGGCCAGGACCATGTAGTCATAAGACATGACGACCGCCTGACTGGCCTCGTCGCCAAACAGCGAGCCGTTGACACTGCCGATTCCCGCGACCATGCCATCGCCCTGTGTATTGGCGATCAGGTCTTCGAGGGAGCGACGCTTGCGTTGCGCCGCAACCATCAGGGGGCCGTACTCGACGAAGCTGCCTTCATCGACCAGTTGCGCCAGGTTCTCGCGCGCGGTGCGATTCCCGCGACCGTGACGCTTGGCCACGGCTTCGGGTTTGTTCTCGTCGTAGCCGACGGCGTGGCGATCGATGACCTCCTGAAGGTCCTCGCGAATCGCGTCGATGTCGACCCGCCCCACGGCTTGCGCACGATCGACGTCGACTTCGGCTTCCTCGACAAAGATCAGGGGATGGCCTTCGAAGACCGCATCGCCCTCCCGCACGTCGATCCGACGCACGAGGCCGTCGCAGTTCGCGCTCACGACGTGCTCCATCTTCATGGCTTCCATCACCAGCAGGGCTTGGCCGGCCGCAATCGCATCGCCTTCGGCGACGTCGACCGAGACAATCGTTCCCTGAAGCGGAGCCGAGACCGCAAGACTGCCTTCAGGGCCCGCGATCGGCGAAACTACCGGAGTCGGCGCGGCGGTAACCTGTGGCGCCGAAGATTCCGGCGCCGTTTCGCCGTCGACCGAGCCGTAGCGCAGCACGGCCAGCGGGTCGCTGCCGACCTTGACGCCCGCGAAGCCGGGCGCCGGGGCGGTCTGCGCAGTGCCAGCGGAAAGCCTCTGCTCGTGTTCGGTGACGGTTTTCGCGAGTTCGGAAGCGTGTTCCTCGATGTAGCGCGTCGTGACCTGATTCGTCTCAATCTCCGAGCGTTCGAGCAGCGCTTTCAGATAGCCGAGGTTCGTCGGCACACCATCGATGCGGAACTCGGCCAGGGCGCGGCGCATGCGTCGAATCACATCGGCATAGCTGCCCGAAGGCGAGTGAGCGATCAGCTTGGCGAGCAGGGAATCGAAGCTGGGATTCGTGGTGTAGCCGACGAAACCGCAGGAATCGCTCCGGACGCCCGGCCCGCTCGGCGCTTCGAACGCGAGCAGAGTTCCCGAACTCGGACGCGCCCGACCTTCCGGGCTCATGGTCTCCGTATTGATGCGGCACTGAATTGCGTAACCGCGGGGCGGGGAAAGCTGATCCTGCGCCAGCCCGAGTTCGGCGAGTCCGGCTCCGCAGGCAATGCGCAGTTGACTCTGCACCAGGTCCAGCCCCATGACTTCCTCGGTGACGGTGTGCTCCACCTGCAGGCGGGCATTCGTCTCGATGAACGCGGTGACCGCCGAATCATCGGCATCGACCAGGAATTCGAACGTGCCCAGGCTGAGATAGTTGGCGTGCCGGGCCATGCGCAACGCCGCGCTCGCCAGCCGCTCGCGGATTTCGTCCGCGAGCGTCGGGCTCGGTGCGATCTCGACCAGTTTCTGGTTCTGGCGCTGGAGCGTGCACTCGCGCTCGCCCAGTTGACTGACCTGCGAACCGTCGCCAATGATCTGGATCTCGATGTGTCGGGCTCGTTCGATCAGGCGTTCGACATAGACGTCGGAATTTCCGAAGGCCGCACGCGCCTCTCCCTGGCAGCGTTCGTAGGCCGCATTCAGGTCATCCCCCGCGCGCACCGGGCGCATGCCTCGACCGCCCCCCCCCGCAACGGCCTTGATCATCACCGCACCGTGCTCATCCAGGAAAGCTCGCGCCTCGTCCAGGCTGGTGGCATGCCCGGTGGCCGCGATCAACGGCACATCGAGCTCCTGGGCGAGCGCCCGGGCGGCCAGCTTGTCTCCGAAGAGTTCCAGTTGCCCGGCCGTGGGCCCCACGAAGGCGATTCCCGCGGCCTCACAGGCGCGGGCGAGTTCGGCGTTCTCGCTCAGAAAACCGTAGCCCGGATGCAGCGCGTCGCAGTCGTTTTCGAGCGCCGCCGCAACCACTCCCTCCACACTCAGATAGGCGCGCGCACCGCGCCCCTGGAGTGCGACGGCGCGATCCGCAATCCGCGTGTGCAGGGAGTCGGCGTCGTCTTCGCTGTGGATCGCCACACTCTCGATCCCCAGCTCCGCCGCCGCCCGAGCCACGCGAATCGCCACCTCGCCGCGATTCGCGACCAGCAACTTCTTCAGATCCATCCCTTCGCATCTCCTCGATTTCCAGAGGCCCGACGGCTTCCGGTTTTGACATCGTAAGTGACATGAATATAAAAAGGGGGGAACGCCAGATCAGGAGAGCGAAGATGGAAATCAGGGACCGCATTGCAGTCATCACCGGAGGAGCCAGCGGAATCGGACGCGGCCTCGCGGAGCGTTTTCACGCCGACGGAGCCCGACACATCGTGGTCGCCGACCGGGACGAAGCCGGAGCACAGGCCGTCGCCAAGGAAGTCGGCGGAACGGCGTTCGGCATCGACGTATCCGATGAGCGCGCGATCCGCGAGCTGGTCGAGCAGACCGAGAGCAACCAGGGTCCCATCGACCTGTTCGTCTCCAACGCCGGCTTCGTCACGATCGGTGGGCTCGAAGCTCCGGTGGAAGACCTGCAACGCATGTGGGCAGTCCACGTGCTGGCGCATCTGTACGCGGCGCGAGCCGTCATCCCTGGAATGGTAGAGCGCGGTGGCGGCTACCTGCTCAACACGGCTTCCGCAGCGGGCCTGCTCTCCCAGTTCGGGTCCCTGCACTACGCGGTCACCAAACACGCCGCAGTCGCGCTGGCTGAATGGATCGCAATCACACACGGACATCAGGGCATCAAGGTGTCGGTGCTCTGCCCGCAAGCGGTAGAGACGAACATCGGCTCCAACAGTCCAGACGCCGACAAGATGAAGGGCGCAGGCGGCGGAGTCGCCGCTGGGGATGGCGTACTACAACCCGTGGACGTCGCCCAGGTCGTCGTTGACGCGTTGCGAGAAGAGCGTTTCCACGTACTGCCTCATCCCGAAGTCCGCGAATACGTGAAGCGCAAGGGCGCCGACGTGGATCGCTGGATCGGCGGCATGCAGCGCTGGCAGGGCAGTATGTTTCCCAAGGACCTGCACCCCGCAAACCTGCTCACCCGCAAGTAGTCAGAAAGCGAGCCCATGCCCATTTATCCGCGACCCGAACAGATCCAGGCGTTGCTCAAATCGGACTTCGAGGGACCGGTCGACATGCTCAATCTGCTCATCTTCAAGGAGCGGGCGGAGTACGAAGACGGTCGGGAAACCAATCTGACCGGCCAGGAAGCCTACGCATTGTACGGCGAGAAGATGATGCCGTTCGTCGCCTCGCACGGTGGGAAGTTTCTGTACGGCGGCGCTGCACGACACTTGATGATCGGAGATGGGGATCTCGAGTGGGATAGCGTCGCGGTCATGCAGTACCCGTCGAAGGAAGCCTTCGTGAAGATCGCGACCGCGCCGGAAGTCGCCGAGTTTGGCGTTCACCGAACGGCTGGATTGGCCCATCAGCTCCTGGTGGCCTGTTCCGGAACTTTTCTCTGATCCAAGGCCGGGTCTCGGCGCAGAGCGAGCCCGCTAGGAATTCGTCTCTTGCTTGGGCTCTTCGAAGTGCTTTAGCACTCCGTGGAGGAATTCGGCTTCGCTGATGCCGAACTTCTTGCCGAACGAGTGGATCTTGTCGAGGTGGCGGTACAGACGCACGAGCAGCGCTTCGCAGGTCTCGATCACGCCCTCCCCCTTTGCGGCAACGGCCGGGACAGTCGGAATGCCCGTGCCATCCCAGGCCTGGCGGACTTCTTCGAGAGTCTTGATGTCGTCCAGATCGCGCTTGTTGAACTGTACGACGAGTGGGATCGTGTTCACGTCCAGACCATTGGCGCGCAGGTTCGACTCCAGGTCCCGGTACGAATAGGCATTGGCCGCAGCCGAAGAACGCTGCGAATCGGCGATGAAGGCAACTGCGTCCACACCCGCCAGAACCACGCGGCGGGTCGAGCGATGCAACACCTGCCCGGGGACCGTGAACATCTTCAGCTTGATCTTGTAGTCACCATCGCCACCCAGCTCTACGGGCAGGAAGTCGAAGTAGAGCGTGCGATCGTCCTGTGTGTCCAGCGTGACCATCTCGCCGCGCGCATGCTCCATGAGCTTCTTGTGAATCATGCGCAAATTTGTGGTCTTCCCCGACAGCGCGGGGCCGTAGTACACAATCTTGAGTGTGATCTCGCGCGTGTCGAGGTTAAGCTGAGACATCTCACCCGTACCAGGGATAAACCATCGATCGTATCGGCGGACCCAGGCAGCGGATTGAGCAGGCCGAGCGCGTTTCAAGAGGCATTTCGAAAAGCATTCCGATACTTGTTCGGAAACTCGCTGCGAATTCAGCTAGACGCTGTACCCGACACGAATCCGTCGAGCAGCAATCGAGCTGCCCGCGGAGGCGTGAGTTCGCGCGTTTCAACCTGACGCTCGATCTCGGGCAGACGACTTGCCACCTGCGGGTTGCCGCGGAACTCGGCATGCAATCCCTCCTCGAGCAGACGCCAGAGCCAGGATCGGGCCTGTGTGCGACGCCTTTGCTCGAGTTCGCCAGATTGCGACAGGACCGCCCGGTGCTCCTCGACGATCTTCCAGAACTCATTGATGCCATCACCCGTCAAAGCGCTCACCAGGAGCACTCGCGTGACCCAGTTTTCCGATAGCGAGTGCAAGAGCGAGACGGCTTGCTCGTGATCCGCCCGGGTGCGCTCGGCGGCGAGTTTCTGCTCGCCGTCGGCCTTGTTCACGACGAGAACATCGGCGAGTTCCAGCACGCCCTTCTTGATGCCCTGAAGCTCGTCACCGGCTCCCGGCTGGAGCAGAACGGCAAACAGATCGACCATGGAGCGCACTTCGACCTCGGACTGCCCCACACCGACGGTCTCGACGATCACCACATCAAAACCGGCAGCTTCGCAGACCAACATGGCCTCGCGTGTACGGTGGGCGACGCCTCCCAGTGTACCTCCCGATGGCGTGGGTCGGATGAAAGCTGCGGGCTCCCGCGAGAGGCGCTCCATGCGCGTCTTGTCTCCCAGGATGCTACCGCCGCTTACGGGGCTCGAGGGATCAATGGCCAGAACGGCGAGCGTGAGTCCGCGACTCACCAGTTCGAGTCCCAGAGTCTCGATCAGGGAACTCTTTCCGACGCCGGGCGCTCCCGTGATGCCCAGGCGCAGCGCTTGACCGGTATGCGGCACGAGCGCGTCCAGTACGTCCTGCCCCAACTCGCGGTGATCTGCGCGCTTGCTCTCGAGCAATGTGATGCAACGCGCGACCGTGCGCCGGTCCCCGGCGCGCACGCCCTCTACATATTCACGTGGGCCCAGCAGGCCCCGGCTCATGAGTGCCGGTCTCGGACGGCCTGCAGTACGTCCCGCGCCGCGCCGGGAATCGCCGTGCCCGGACCGAACACTTCTGCGACGCCCGCTTCCCGGAGGAATTCGTAGTCCTGCTTCGGGATCACACCACCGCACACCACGACGATATCGCCGCCGTCTTGCGCCTTCAGTTCGCGGATCAACTCGGGGACCAGGGTTTTGTGACCGGCGGCCTGGGTCGAAACACCGACCACGTGCACGTCATTCTCGATCGCCTGGCGAGCGACTTCTTCTGGTGTCTGGAACAACGGCCCCACATCGACGTCGAAGCCCAGGTCGGCGAAGGCCGTCGCGATGACCTTCGCGCCCCGATCGTGTCCGTCCTGGCCGAGTTTCGCCACCAGGATGCGGGGCCTACGGCCCTCTGCATCTGCAAACTCGCCAATCTCCTTCTGGAGTTTGTCGAAATCCGCGTCCCCTCGATAAGCCGATGCGTACACACCTGAAACACTACGGATCTGAGCGCGGAAGCGCCCGTACACCCGTTCCAGAGCCTCGGAAATCTCACCCAGCGTCGCGCGAGCGCGCGCGGCTTCGACCGCGAGCGCCAGTACGTTCTGGTCCTCGCCGGCCGCTCCCTTCTCCAGCGCGCGCATGGTTTCGCTGTAACGCGCTTCGTCTCGTGTCGCGCGAATCCGCTCGAGACGCTCGATCTGGCGCTCTCGCACTTCGCGATTGTCGATGTCCAGGAGTTCGACCTCGGTTTGCTGGTCGATCTGGTACTTGTTGACCCCAACCACCGTGTCTTCACCGCGGTCGACGCGAGCCTGGCGGCGTGTCGCCGCTTCCTCGATGCGCATCTTGGGCATGCCCGCTTCGATCGCCCTGGTCATGCCGCCCAATTCCTCGATCTCGTCGATCAGTTCCTGCGCCTCGGCGGCGATCGCATGCGTCAGACTCTCGACGTAGTAGGAACCGGCCAGAGGATCGATCACCTTCGTAATGCCGGTCTCCTCCGCCAGAATCAACTGCGTGTTGCGCGCGATGCGCGCAGAGAATGGCGTGGGCAAGGTGACGGCTTCATCGAAACCGTTGGTGTGCAGTGACTGGGTCCCACCCAGCACGGCGGCCATCGCCTCGATCGTCGTGCGCACTACGTTGTTGTAGGGGTCCTGTTCCGTGAGGCTCGCCCCCGACGTCTGCGAATGCGTGCGCAGAGTCATCGAACGCGCGTCCTTGG
>JAAELY010000317.1 GCA_024226335.1 bacterium | reverse complement strand
GAGCAGGGTCAAGTCGACTGGGCTCACTTCGGTGAAGTCCACATTGGTCAGGCCCGCCGACGCTTGTCCGGCTTCGTGCTGACCCTGAGCTATTCCCGTGCCCTGGCGCTGGAATTCTTCTTCGACCAATCGCTGGAGAATTTCATGCGCGGCCACGTACGAGCCTTCGCCGAGTTGGGTGGGGTCCCGAGGGTCTTGCTCTACGACAATCTGCGCTCGGCCGTGTTGGCCCGCCGAGGGAATGTCGTGCAGTTCAACCCGCGCCTACTCGAGCTGTGCGCCCATTATCATTTCGAGCCGCGGCCTTGCCGCCCCCGGCGAGGAAACGAGAAAGGCCGCGTCGAGCGGGCCATCCGCTATGTGCGCGAGAGCTTCTTTGCCGCACGCCCGTTCACCACGCTCGAGGATTTCAACCGTCAAGCCCAAGCCTGGCGCGACGACATCGCACACCTGAGACCCTGGCCCGGCAACGCCGAACGCAGCGTGGCCGAAGTGCTCGACGAGGAGCGCGAGCACTTGCTACCGCTACCGGCGCATCCCTTCGAAACCGATCAACTCTTGCCCATCCGATCGGGTAAGACGATCTACGTCCGATTTGATCTCAATGACTACTCCATCCCGCACACTGCGTTCCAACGGCCGTCGACCCTCCTCGCTGCGGACTCTGTGGTTCGGATCCTCGATGGACATACCGAGATCGCACG
>JAAELY010000316.1 GCA_024226335.1 bacterium | reverse complement strand
GCGAGAAGCGGGAGTCGCCGCCTGAGCAAGAAGCGTGATCCGATCGCAGATCCGTAGATCTGCAGAGGGTCGCGCGACGCAGCGCAGGCGGATGCATCGCGCTTCGCAGCCGCAGCCTCCCTGTGCAGAGGTTCCCTAGGGGGTTTCCTCGCAGTGCACCTTGATGGCCGCTAGTGAAGTTCGGACCGTCGAACTCGCGAGCGGCCCCCCGACGACGCGTTCGAGCAGGCCCCCGATCACCGGGATGGTACTGGACACAGACATCGCCGCGGTGAGACGAGTAGAGGAAGAGCTGTCAGAAACAAGCGTGTAGGTCTCATCGAAATCAAAGGGACCCAGACGGATCGAAGATCGCAGGATCGAAAGGGCTTCAACCCGACTGGGGCGATCGTGCAAGATGAGCGGCAGCGGGCCGAAGCGATAGCGCCAGCGCACGTGTTGACCGGCGCAGGGGTAGTCCAGCGGAGCGTCGATCGGCTCGATGATGCCCGTATCCCAGCACACGACCTCGTCGGGAACCGTGAGCGCTCGCCAGACCCGTGCGGGCTCCACATCGATCTGGACGGATTCCGCAAACTGGATCATCTGAAGTCTCCTCGCGCGATCAGCCTAGCATTCCGGAGAGAGGACAGCGGGCGAGTCCCGTTCGAAGACCGGGACTCGTGATAGGGTGGATCCGAGTAGCCAGGGAGGTTCCATGAGCGAGAAAGTCTGCTTGATTACCGGCGTGGGTCCGGGCACCGGCGCCGCTCTGGCGCGACGCTTTTCCCAGGGGTATCGCGTCGCCATGCTGGCGCGCAAGGCAGAACGGCTCGCTCAGTTCGAAAGCGAGATCCCCAACACCAAGGCCTACGGGTGCGATGTCTCCGACGAGCAGCAACTCAAAGACACGTTTGGACGGGTCGTGAATGAACTCGGTGCCCCTGAAGTCGTGCTGCACAACGCGGTCGGCGGCGCCTTCGGCGACTTCATGTCGATCAAACCCGAGACCCTGCGCGAGAACTTCGAAGTCAACACGATGTCGTTGCTGAACCTGGCGCGCATGGCCGCCCCCGCGATGATCGAAGCCGGAAAGGGCGCGATCCTGTGCACAGGGAACACCTCGACCTACCGGGGCAAGGCGTTCTTCGCGGGGTTTGCTCCCACCAAGGCGGCGCAGCGCATCCTGGCGGAATCAATGGCGAGAACCCTGGGACCGCAGGGCATCCACGTCGCGTATCTGGCCATCGATGCCGTGATCGACCTGAAGTGGACGCGCAAGATGCACGCGGACAAGCCGGACTCGTTTTTCTGCAAGCCCGACGAGATTGCCGGTGAGTGCTGGCATCTCGTTCATCAGCCACGCTCGGCGTGGACGTTTGACGTGATGATCCGACCCGACGGAGAGGCCTGGTAGAAACCGGGGGCCAGCCCGGATTTCTCAAAACAGTGCGCCGGAAAATGCGGACTAGAGAATCTCCTTGGCCAGTAGCTCGAGCGCTTCGGGTTGCCCGGTGCCAATCAACATCGAATGGACATGCCCTTTGTTTCCGGCTTCCTTCCAGGCGGCGAGCCGATCTCGGATGCGCTCGGCCGGGCCGATCAGGGACATATCGTCGACCAACTCATCGGGTACGGACGCGACCGCGGTTGCGCGATCTCCCGCTAGGAACGCATCCTGGATCTTTACGGCCGCCTCTTCGTAGCCGAGCCGCTTGCAGTAGTCGTTGTAGAAGTTCTTGTCTCGCGCCCCCATACCCCCGATGTACAGCGCGAGGTTCATCTTGGCGGGCATACGCGCCTTCTCCACATCGTCGGAAATCACGACTGTGACGGTCGGGCAGATCGCGAAATCCTTCAGGCTCTTGCCCCCACCGGCTTTTTCGAAACCCTCTTCCAGGAATTCCGTGACCAGTTCGCCGCGCTCGGGATTCATCCAGAGCGGAAACACGCCGTCCGCGACTTCACCCGAGCAGCGCAATCCATTGGGACTGATCGATGCCGTGTAGATCGGGATATCGGGATTGCCGTGCAGAATACTCTTGAGCGGTTTGCCGAGTCCGGTCGTCCCCGGACCCGTATTCGGAATCGTGTAGTGCGCACCGGTATGCTCTAGCGGTGCTTCACGAGCCAGGATCTTGCGGATGATCGAGATGTACTCCTTGGTCCGCGTCAGGGGCTTGCCGTAAGGCATACCGTGCCAGCCTTCGGCGACCTGCGGCCCGGAAGGTCCCAGACCCAGAATGAAACGACCCCCAGACAGATGGTCGAGCGTCATCGCGGTCATGGCCGCCATTGCCGGTGTGCGTGCGGGCATCTGCATGATGGCCGTACCGACTTTCAACTTCGTCGTATTCGCGAGTACCCAGGTTGCGGTCGTGACTGCATCACAGCCATAAGCCTCTGCGGTCCAAGCCGTGTCGAAGCCGAATGACTCCGCCCGTTTGACGAGATCGAGATTGACGCTTGCTTTCGGACCGAACGCGGCGGCCATGATGCCGAGCTTCATGCACTTCACTCCTGGTGGATTCGAAAGCCCAGACTATCAGAATCCCGGCGGTACCGGGTTCAGTCGCAAACCCGATCGGCAGCGGGTTGTAGTAGGGTCCAGATGCAAGCAAGGAGGATCCCGATGACAATCCCTTTCTGGTGTCTCCTGGTAGGTGCGCTGATGCCACTTGGCGTTGCGTTCGCAGCTTACCCACACAAGACGCAACAGTTCGGAACGGTCGACCAGAACGAGCCACGGGCGCAGAGCGCAAAGCTCACGGGAGCCGGTGGGCGGGCCGTCGCGGCACAGGCCAACGCCTGGGAGGCGCTGGCAATGTTCACTCCGGCGGTGCTGGTCGCAAATATCGCGGGCGCCGACCCGGGCTGGTCATCGACCGTGGCTGGAATCTGGGTCGTCGCGCGCATCCTGCATCCGATCTTCTATATCCAGGACAACGCACCCATGCGCTCGCTGAGCTTCGGTGCGGGGTTCATCTGTTGTCTCGCATTGTTCGGGCTCGCTGCCACAGCCTGAGCCCGCTTCTCCGAGAACTTCATGCTGATCCTGCGCTTCGATATGCGGGCACCGATTGATGGGCCGGCAACAACTGCCGATCTGTACCAGACCGCCCTCGAGATGGCCGAATGGGGAGAGCAGCACGGTTGCCTGTTGATACAGGTTTCCGAACACCACGCGTCACCCGACGGCTTCCTGCCCTCCCCGCTGATCCTCGCCGCTGCGATTGCGGCGCGAACGACTTCTGCTCCCATCATGGTAGGCGCCGTGCTCTTGAACCTGTACGACCCGATCAAACTCGCCGAAGACATGGTCGTTCTGGACATCGTGAGTCGGGGTCGCGTGCAGTACACCATCGGTCTCGGCTATCGCGCAGAGGAGTACGCCATGTTCGGCGTCGAGATGAGGAGGCGCGGCAAGCTGATGGACGAAAAGCTGGACGCGCTCAAGCGCGCACTCGCGGGGGAACGCTTCGAATATCAGGGGCGGCCCGTACACGTAACGCCTGGCTCGTACACCCCGACGGGACCCAGGCTGCTCTACGGGGGCGGTAGCGAGGCGGCCGCGCGCCGCGCAGGCCGCTTCGGTCTGGGCTTCATGGCCGAGGGCGGAGCTCCCGGTCTCGCACAGGTCTATCGGGACGCGGCCGTGAGTGCAGGCCACGAACCGGGCATGGTTATCATCCCGGATCGCAGCATGGCCACGAGTCTCTTCGTTGCGCGCGACGTCGATGCTGCGTGGCAGCAGATCGGCCCATTCCTGCTCCACGACGCGCAGATGTACTCCGACTGGATGGGCTCGAAGAGTCCATCGATCAGCAAGTCAGACGCCAGTTCCGTAGAGGAACTGCGTGAAGAGAACGGCGCCTACCGAATCGTGACTCCAGACGCGGCCGTCCAGCAGATTCGAACAGGCAAGCCGCTGGCTCTCCAACCACTGTGCGGAGGCTGTCCGCCCGAATTGGCCTGGGAAAGCCTGCGCTTGATCGCCGAAGAAGTGCTGCCCGCACTGAACTGAAACGCGGATTTGGCGACAACCGGAGTATCCCGAAGCCCGTTGACGCTCGGGGACGATTCGTCGAGCGGGGCGGAGTGGGTGTTTTACATTCCCGCAGGTTTGCCTTCTAATCGACTCTGATCGTCGGGAAATCGATCGGAGGAGGACTTTTCGTGGCCAAACTCTACGAGCGAAACGCAAGTGAACTAGCGGGCATGATCGCCTCGGGCGACGTGTCGAGTCGGGAAGTCGTCGAGGCCCACCTGGAGCGCATCGACGACGTGAATCCTCACGTCAATGCGGTAACGGTTGTGCTGAGGGAATCCGCACTCGCCGCAGCCGACCGGGCGGACGCAAGTACCGCCAATGGTCCGTTGCACGGCGTTCCTTTTACGATCAAGGAGAACATCGACTGTCTGGATTCGGCGACCACCAACGGTGTACCGGCGTTCGAGAACGCGTTCCCGATGTTCGATGCGCCGATCGTCGCGCGTATGAAGGCCGCGGGTGCAATTCCGCTCGGGCGAACCAATCTTCCGGAGTTCGGCTTGAGGTTGTCTACAGACAACCCGTTGCGCGGAGCAACGCTCAATCCCTGGAACGCCGGACTGACGCCGGGCGGATCGAGTGGCGGTGAAGCGGCAGCGCTCGCCACAGGAATGACGCCCATCGGGCTCGGCAATGATATCGGAGGCTCGCTGCGCAACCCCGCCTATTGTTGCGGCATCACTTCGCTCAAGCCGACGACGGGCCGGATTCCGCACGCGGGTTCGATTGAACCCATGGATTCCGGGATGGCGGCGCAAGCCATGCTGGTAGAGGGACCGATGGCGCGGACGGTAGCGGATCTGCGACTCGGCCTGTCTATCCTCGCGGGGCGCAGCATCCGCGACCCGCGATCGGTCGATGTACCTTTGGAAGGTCCCGAACCGCCCGTGCGCAAGGCGGCCCTGGTCACGAAGATTGAAGGCGGTGAGATCCCGGCGGTTACGATTGCCGAGGTCCAACGAGCCGGACGCGTACTGGCCGATGCGGGCTGGCAAGTCGAGGAAGCCGAGCCGCCAGAACTGGAACTCGTGAGCGAAACCTGGGCCCGAACCCTCGCGATCGATTTCTCGGCGCTTGTGCCGATCATCCATCCGATCGTCACAAAGCCCTTGTATGAAAGTCTGATGAGCCTGTGCCAGCGCTACGATAGTCGCCACATACCCAATGGCGAGATCCACGCTACGCGCTCCCGCCTTACGCGTCTCTGGTCGGAGTTCTTCGTCGACTACCCGGTTGTGGTTGGACCGACCTGGACTCAACTGCCGTGGCCCGTCGATGCGGACCTCGAACCGGAAACGGGCCTGCAACTATTGCTGGACACGGTCCGATTCATCACTCCGGGCAATGTATTGGGATTGCCTTCGGTGGCGTTGCCCACCGGTGTCAAGGACGGTCTGCCCACGGGTGTTCAGGTGTATGCGGACATGTGGCGCGAAGATCTGTGCTTGTCGGCCGCCGAGACGATCGAATCTGGAGTCGACCGACCCACCCCGATCGATCCAGTCATCTGATCGTCGCTTTCGGGAACAGCTTCTGCTGGTGGTCTTGCAACTGAAACCCATCGGGTTCGCCCGACGAGAAGGCCGGAGGTGAGCCCGGGATAGTGGGATGTGTTTCAAGCCGACTGGCGGCTCACCCAGTCGTCGCGCAGGGTTCGCTTCAGGATCTTGCCTGACGCGTTGCGGGGAAGCTGTTCCTTCTTGATCTCGACGATGCTCGGAATCTTGAAGCTCGCTATGTGCTGCGCCAGATGCGTCCGTAGATCCTCGGGATCGAGAGCGACTCCCTTCTTGAGTACGATCGCCACGGCGAGTTCCTCACCGAGGCGTTCGTGAGGCACTCCAAACACGGCAGCTTCGTAGATTCCCGGGTAGTCGTAGATCGCGGCCTCGACCTCCGCGCAGTAGATGTTCTCGCCGGCCCGGATCACCATGTCCTTGGCCCGATCTTCGACGTAGACGAAGCCTTCTTCGTCCATCCGGCCGATGTCTCCGCTGCGCAACCAGCCGTCGATGAAGGTCTCGGCTGTAGCCTCGGGCTTGTTCCAGTAGCCTCGGATGAGATTAGGCCCCTTGAACATGATCTCGCCGACTTCACCCCGCGCGACCTCCTGGCCGGCCGGATCTGCAACTTTCACTTGCATGACGGGTACCGTGCGCCCCGCACTTCGCGGCTTGCGTATGATGTCGTCCCCCGAATTCTGAGGACCGTAGGCGTTGGTCTCGGTCATCCCGTAGCCCATGCCGGGGCGTCCCTTCGCGAATCCGCGATCGATGCGATTCACGAGTTCGGGTGGCGCAGGCGCTCCCCCACCGCCGACGCTGAGAAGACTGCTCGTATCCCGGCTCTCGAACTCCGGTGATTCGAGTAGATCCCAGGACATCGTCGGCACGCCTACAAACGTGGTGATACGCTCGTCCTCGATGTGTTCGAGAGCCCGCTCGGGATCCCACTTGTACATGATCACCAGCTTGAAGCCACCCAGAAAACAGCTGAGCATCACCGGTATCAAACCGGTCACGTGAAACAACGGTACGCACAAAATGAAACTCGTGGGATAGGGATGTTTCTCCTTGGGCGGACTGATCGTCAGGTTCGTCATCGCCCGGCAACTGAATGCGGAAAGTGCGCTCATGACCGCGAACTGACTAGAGACGGCACCCTTGGGGAAACCGGTGGTCCCCGACGTGTAGAGGATCGTCACATCGTCGTCCGGCTCGATCTTCACTTCGGGTAGCGACGCTCCCTTGACCACGGCGTCTTCGTACCGAGTGACGCCGGAGGGCAGATCTCCCGAGGTGCGGACGCCAATGGCCTGAACACCGAACTTTTCCAGCGCGGCTTCCGCCCGTTGCAATCGCTCTTGATCGGCGACCAGTACCTTTGAACCCGAATCCTCGAGCCCGTAGGCCATCTCTTCCGCAGTCCACCAGGCGTTGAGACAGACCGCAATCCCGCCGACGGATGTGATCGCCGCAAAAGCGATGATCCATTCCGGGTAGTTTCGCATGGCGATCGCGACTCGATCCCCTCGTTTCACTTCGAAGTTCTCGACGAGTCCCGCCGCAAGCTCGTCGATCGCCTTCATCACCTGACCGAACGTGATTCGCTCTTCCTCGTAGACCAGAAAGATTTCATCCGAACGCGAGCGTGCGACCTGAAAGGCATCTCTCAGGGAAGTCGGGGTGTTCTTGAACACCTTGACCGGCACTCCGCGGATCTCTGACTCGACAATCTCAAATTGCCCGCCCGGACCCGTCACATCAGCAATCGCGCTATCCCAGTTCGCTACTGATTCACTCAACCCTCAATGCCCTCCTCGACCGCACCCAGTTGTGAACTGAGTCGTGAACTCATCGGCAGCCCTCTGCTTCCCGGATTGTACATGCTCGCCCTCGACACGGGCATCCTGGAGATCCAAACAAGGATGGCGGTGTGGCCCGGAAGACCTGCGTCCTGAATGCTCGACCCTGAGCGCAGATCCCGCTCACGTTCGAGAACCCGGAACTCCGCAAGATAGATGGCTTGAGACCGATGTTGCTCACCCTTGTTGCGTGACTGGATCGAGCGCTTCCAGGCTCCACATACCTATGACGTAGTGGGACGTCAACGGAAACAACTTCAAAACGCAGGCCGAGTGCAAGGCCCAGTGCCGACCAGCAGACTCCAATACACCGCGCGAGCAGGCTGCAATACACCCTGAGCCGCTGCTCAGAAGTTGCTCTGCCTGGCACGCTGCCCGTCGCCTGTCGTGTCGCTAGTAAGAGCGATCGGATCCTTCACGATCTTGCGACAAATTTCCAGATTCGGTCCGAAGCTGGGACGGCCGCTGACTCGTTCGAGATGAGACACCATCTTGGGCCAGCGCTTCGCGTCTGGTCTACCAACCACCAGTTCGAGTTGCGTAAGCTGCACCGCGACTGCGATATCCGCGATCGATAGTGAATCCCCGACCCGGAAAACGCCGCTCCCGAATTCCGCCTTGCGGACGAAGGGGGAAAGCGGCACGCCGTAAAGGACCAGACTCGTGGGAACCTCCTCGTGGGTCCCACATCATGACACAGGACGTGTCATAATACTGGTTAGTGGTACAGGTCGGCGCTCAACCCCATCCACTCTTCCAGATGTGTCGTGTCGTCTCCCAGGTGAAAGCTCAACAGAAGTCGGCCACCGGGTGCGAGGATGCGGCGGAACTCGCGCAGAGCATCCCGCACCAACTCGCGAGGTATGTGGATGATCGAGTAGATTGCCAGAGGAAGCGCGTGATCTGACCCGGTCCACAACCGATGTCGATTACGGGACCGTCTGTTGGAAGCTGCCGTAGCCAGTGCTCCAGCAATATGCGATCGAACGGCTTGTGCGCCAGCTCATCGGCAAAGCGCGCCGCGTATTCCCCCGAAACCGCGTCGTAACCCCTGCGCAAGGCTGTGACATCCCGGGTGCCCGATCGATTCGGATCTGAAGAACTCATCTGCGCGAGCTCTGCATGGACGACTAGTTTCCGTCGGGCTTGCGCGAGCGACGACCGGCCTCGCGGGAAGTGCGACGATAACCCGGTCGCGTCTCGCGTGGCCTGCGCTCGTCTCCACTTGCCGAGCGATGACGCCCTTCGAGAGCCTCCCGGGGTGCATTGGGCGAGATCAAGCACTCCGGCCCCCCGCCGATCAGATCGTGGCGTCCGGCATCTTCGAGAGCCTTGCGCACCACAAAGTAGTTCTCGGGAGCGAAGAACTGCAGCAATGCGCGCTGCACCTTGCGGTCGCGCAGATTGCGGGCCGTCTCGACCGGCTTCATCGAAAACGGATTGATGCCCGTCCAGTACATACAAGTTGCAATATCCATCGGTGCCGGGATGAAGTCCTGAACTTGAAGCGGTTTGTAGCCGTGCTGTTTCAGGAAGATCGCGAGTTCAATCATATCGTCGACGCCGGAACCCGGGTGGCTGGAAATGAAGTAAGGCACCAGATACTGCTGCTTTCCGGCCCGCTTTGAAGCCGATTCAAAACCTTCCGCGAACTGCGCGAAACTGTCCACGGTCGGCTTCTTCATCAAAGAGAGCACGCGAGCAGAGACGTGTTCGGGAGCCACCTTCAGATGACCTCCGACGTGATGTCTGGCCAGATCTTCCAGGTATTCGGGATCTTCGCGGGCCAGGTCCATGCGGATGCCCGATGCGATGTGCACTTTCTTGACCCCTGGAGTCTCCCGCGCTGCCTTCATCAGCTTCTTCGTGGGTTCGTGCGAAGTTTCGAGAAGCTTGCAGACCGTTGGATGAACGCACGAGGGGCGCCGACACATGGCCTGGGCCTCCGGCTGCGTACAGCCCATCTGATACATGTTGGCAGTCGGACCACCGAGGTCGCTCACATGCCCCGAGAAGCCGGGTGAAGCGACGAGTTTCTCCACCTCACTAACGATCGAGCGTTCGCTGCGACTCTGGACCGTTCGCCCCTGATGTAGAGTGATCGAGCAGAACGTGCAGCCTCCAAAGCAACCGCGCATGATCTGCAGCGATTCCTTGATCGTCTGCCACGCCGGTACTTCAGCCCGGTATTGCGGATGCAACTGGCGCGTGTACGGAAGACCGTAGAGTGCATCCATCTGGGCTTCGCTGAGCGGGAGCGAGGGCGGATTGACCACGAGCGTACGCTCACCGTGCGACTGGAGGAGTCGGCGTGCGTTGAGTGGATTCGTCTCGCGATGCATCTTGCGCGTCGCCTGCGCAAAAGCCCGCTTGTCATCGCGGACCGTCTCGAAGGCGGGAAGCCGCACATCTTCATTGGGGCACCTGGCGTCGTCCCAGCGATGGGCCGGCAGTGCTTCGTTCTTGCCGAGCAGATAGGCAACACCGCGCAGATCACGCAATGAGGTGACATCTCCGCCCCGCTCCAGGCGCCGTGCGATCTCCAATATCGGCTCCTCGCCCATGCCATATACGAGCAGGTGCGCCTTCGAGGTGGCGAGGATGCTCGGCCAGACCTTGTCGGACCAGTAGTCGTAGTGAGCAATGCGCCGCAGCGAAGCTTCGACACCCCCCGCAATCACCGGTACTCCGCGGAAAGCTTCTCTACAGCGCTGCGAGTAGACCGCGGTCGCGCGGTCTGGGCGCAGCGCCGCCTCTCCGCCGGGAGAATAGGCATCGGAGTTGCGCCGTTTGCGATTGGCGGTGTAGTGATTGACGAGCGAGTCCATATTGCCCGCGGACACGCCGTAGAACAACCGCGGTCGACCGAGCGTGCGCCAGGCTTCTGCACTTCTCCAGTCGGGTTGCGCCAGGATTGCCACGCGATACCCGTTGGCCTCGAGCCAGCGCCCAAGAATGGCCGCGGCGAACGACGGGTGATCGACGTAAGCGTCGCCCGAGACGAGCACCACATCGGGTGCGTCCCATCCTCGTGCGCGAATCTCTTCCGCCGTTGTCGGCAGAAAAGCCGATGTGGGGGCTGCAGCTTTTCGGGACATTTGCGGCAGAGACTATAGCCGCCTAGCTGGAACCAGAAACGGAAAACGCCGCTGCGGTGTGCGTGGACGTGCCTCGCATCCGCAGCGGCGTTGTCGAATCAGCCCTGAACTCGGCTTCCCGAGATCAGCGGCTCCGATAGACTCCTAGAAATCCCACTCACCACCCGGCGGCTGGCAGGTGTCGTTGCAGTGAGTCGAAGTCAGGTTCAGCTCGACATCGATGGGCGCGGGTGGGGAACTCTTCTTGCCCTTGCTCTTCTTGCCCTCGCCCTTCTTGCCCTTGCTCTTCTTGCCCTTCTTGCCCTTGCCCTTCTTGCCCTTGGAACTGCCGCCACTGCATTTGGCGATCATCTTGCCACCTGCAGTCAGGTCGAGAATCTGGAACTCACCGCTCTCATCGAACTGGTCGACCAGCAGACACTGGGAGCAAGAGGTATGGAACTCCCCGATCGAGCCATCGGAAGCTTCGAAAGACGTCCACGTGTTCTTGCCATCTGCGAAGTCCTCGACAAAGACCTCACCGGTTCCAACGTGCTTGACCGTCAGCGAAGACAGACAGACGTTGTCATCCACGACAGGCGGGCTGCCAAACACGATGCTTGCCCGAACCTCGTAACAGCTTTCAGCCGGTGCATCGAGAGCTTCCGCCCAGTAGTAGTTGGGTCCGATCTCTTCCACGGGACCGTAGACGACGCCATCGCCTTCGACGGCGATGCTGATGATCGGAACGCCTGGATCAACCTCGATATAGGCATGGGGAGTGGATCCGGGATCCACGCGCAACAACGCTCCCAATGAGACCCGGCCGGGCTCAGCCGACTGCGTGTCAAGACTGATTGCAGCAACCGGTACGACCAGGAGTGCGGCGATGGCCACTCGGTAGAAATGGGTTCGAAGTCTAGGCATGTCTCTCATGAACGTCTCCTCGGAAAGTCGTGACAGTCCTCTGGTTGCCAGAGGCATCGTCTCGATGCCACGGCATTTTCGAGCTAATGCGCAGCTTGTGTGCAAGTGCGGTGCAAGAGGCTCCGGTTGGTTCTCGGGGCGGTGGAGTTCTCTTCCCTTTTTCGAATTCCTTGAATTCTGGTATTGTTCGGCGAATTTGCACGGGAAAATGAGTACCCCTAGAGGAGAAATTGAGGTGAAGCAACTCCGCGACCGCATTGCAGTAATCACCGGCGGCGCCAGTGGAATCGGTTTCGCAACTGCGCAGGCTCTGGGAGCCGAAGGCATGAAGATCGTACTTGCCGATGTCGAAGCCGCGGCGCTGGAAGAGGCAGAAGCCGAACTCAGGGGTGCGGGGATCGAAACCCTGGCGATGATCACCGATGTCTCCGATGCCAGTGCGGTCGAAGCCCTGGCCCAGAAGTCATTCGAGCATTTTGGTGGCGTGCACGTCGTGTTCAATAACGCGGGCGTGATCGTGACCGGTTCGCTCTGGGACAACTCACTCGAAGAGCTGCACTGGGTGCTCAACGTGAATCTGCTCGGCGTAATCCACGGCGTTCGCAGCTTCGTTCCGTTGATGCAGAAACAGGGCGACGAAGGACACATCCTGAGCACCGCTTCGATGGCCGGGCTCACATCCGCTCCCTTTCTCGCCATCTACAACGCCACCAAGCACGCAGTCGTGACGCTCTCGGAAGGTCTGCACAAGGAACTCGATTCCCTCGGTTCCAAATTGAAGGTGTCGGTCGTGTGTCCGGGCTTGATCCAGACGCGCATCATGGATGCAGGTCGGAACCAGCCCGGAGACAAGGGACGCGATCCGGAAAAATCCGAGGCTACGCCGGGCGGCGCACTGATCGAGCAATTCCTGAAGGCCGGAATCGACGATGGCTATCCGCCCTCCAAGGTCGCCGAAGCAATCGTCGAAGCGATCCGCACCGAGAAATTCTACGTGATCCCCTCACAGCCCGAACTCGTCGCCGGTATCGAGGAACGCATGCGCGACGTCGTGGAGCAGCGCAATCCCGGAACTGCAATGCTGTCTCAGCTCCAGGAAGAAGGCGACTGAGGGCGGGGGCCTCGCGCAGCGCCAGAAGCGTTCACGCTTCTTTCCAGCGCGCTGCGAGCACCATCAGGGAAGGCGCCACGATGATGTCGGCCAGGAAGGCCACTACGGTCGCAAACGCCAGCAGAATCCCGAAGTTCGTCATGTTCACCAGGTACGACAGGGACATGATCAGAAAACCTGCACTCAGCACCAGCGTCGTAAAGAGCAGAGCGGCGCCGGTGGTCGAAAGGGTCTTCTGCACCGCAAGCGAGGCATCTCCGCTTTCTGCGTAGTAGCGCTGAAACTTGTGCATGAAGTGGATCGTGTCATCCACGGCAAGTCCGATGATGATCGCACCGATCATGATCGTGGACGCATCCAGCGGCATGTCGAGCCAGCCCATCAGGCCGATCGTGGCAACGACGGGCATCAAATTGGGAATCATGCTCAGCATTCCCATGCGCACACTGCCCAGAAGCAACATCATGATGGGAACGATGATCGCCAGGGCAAAGGCATAAGACCGCGCCATGCTGATCATCAAACCGCGAAAAATCGTCGACATCAGGGCCATCAACCCGGTCATCTCGAAACTCAGACCGCCCAGGATGTTCTTGAATTCCACCTCGAGCTCGTTCATGAATACCGGGTAGAGCATGGCGTCGGCCCAGGGAACTCGCACTGTTACGCGGGCCGTGCGAAACTCGGTGTCCACGAGCTCCACGAGATCGTCGGTCCCGCTGTTTTCAAATAGCAGGAGTTCCTGTGCGATCACGTCCCGCGCTTCGGGAACCACGTAGAATTCCGATCGGTTCTCGTTGAGCGCTTGATGCGTCTCCTTGACCACGTCGACGATTGAGGTCACTTTTCCAACCGAGATTTCACCGCGTTCCAGCGCCTGCGCGTAGCGCATGGCGTACTCGATCCGCTTCAGGGTCCGGGGTTCGTGCAGTCCGTTCTCCTTGCCGCTATCGATGATGACCTCGAGTGTAATGGTGCCATCGAGGGCTCCGTCGATGATCAGCATCGCCTCGCGCAGCGGATCCCCGGGAGGGAACCACTCGATCGAGTTATGCGAAAAACGCAGCTTCGCAACTCCGACGAAACACAAGACCATGAGTGCAGCAGCGAAGCCCAGTACTCTCCATGGGTTGCGGGTGGCCACTCCACCTGTCCTGGTCAGAAAGAGATTGAGGACTTCTCCCGTTCCCCTTCCGGTCGTCTTCCGTGTCCTCCGACTCGGCGCGATCGCGAGCAGCGCGGGAAGCAGCACCAATGTGTAGGCGAGAGCGAGCATTACACCGATCGGCGCAATAACGCCCAGATGAGCGACCGGTGCCAGTTCCGCAGTAACAAAGGACACCATCCCAGCCGCCGTGGTCACACTGGTCATCAGGACGGCGAGCCCGGAGTGCCCCATTGCGAAGGCGATCGCGTCTTCCTTGCTGCTCCCGGAATGCAACTCCTGGTAGACGATGGTCAGGATGTGGACCGAATCACAGACCCCGACCGCGAGCAAGAACATCGGCAGCATCTGCACCGCGCTCGAACCGGGAATTCCCAGCATCACCATGAAACCCAGGGACGAACTCAGCGACAGTCCCACGACGATCAGAGGGCTCACGACACCCATGACCCGTCGGAACAAGACCATCAGAAGCAGGAAGATCGCAAGAAGCCCCAGGCTCACGTAGAGCAATACGTCCTGCCCCATATGCTCGTTGATATTCTCGGTCATGGGCAGGGCACCGCCGAGATGGATCGGAAACTCGGCGCTCCGATGACGCTCCGCGACTTCCATCAACGAATCGTAGATAGCTCGGTTCTCCGCCGAACTCAGGTACTGGGGTTCGGCGGGAGTTTCTGAGAACTCGGGTTCATCGAAACCTGCGAGCGCGTCCTCTTCTCCCAGGGTCGAGTAGGTGAACGGCTTGATCGAGATGACCGTGAGAGTTTCATCTGCGGAGATCAGGACGTCGCGATACAGGGGATTAGCGCGCACCCGTTCGCGCAGAGCGAGCACCTCGGCCCGATTTTCCGGCCACACCTCGACCAGATCGCCGACGATCAGCGCGTCGTGTTCTCCGCGTGTCGAGCGTGCGTTGAGCAGGCTCGTAACTTCCTGCAGGTAGGGGATCTCGTTTTCGATATCCCGATGCAGTGCGCGGAGTTTCTCGAGAAATTCGAGTTTGAAGACATCGGGGGTGACAATCGCCACGAGAATACGATCGTCGCGCGCGAACTGATCACGGAAATCGTTGTAGAGGACGACGGAGGGATCATCCGGGCGCAGGAAACTCTCCGTGGAGTTGTCGACCGTCAGCGAGGGAAGATACGAGGCGAGAAACGCCGTCAATCCGACCACCACGGCGATCGCCAACCAGCGGAATCGGATGATGAAATAGCCCCAGGATTCGAAGAAACCCTCGATTCGATCCCGCACGCTCCTACCTCCGTGGATGCCTATAGTAGAGAGGAGCAGGATCGGCGCCAGAGCCTGCAACGATGCGACGCCCAGCATGGGGTATTCTCTTGGCGGGGCATTCAGCAGGAGGGAGTTCCGCGATGGGCGATGATGCTGTTTTGCGACTCGACAGCCAGCGCAGACTCGGTCAGACCGACCCGCGTGTCTGGGGCGGGTTCGTCGAACACATGGGGCGCAACGTCTACGGTGGCTTCTACGACCCAGAATCCCGTTTCGCCCGCGCCGATGGTTTCCGACAGGACGTGCTCGATGCGGTGCGCGAGATCGGCTTCACGGGGCTTCGCTATCCGGGCGGGAACTTCAACTGCACCTATGACTGGCAGGATGGCATCGGGCCGACCAAGGAACGTCGACGGCGTTTCGCCCCCGCATGGAAACAGGTCGAGTCCAATGAAGTCGGCACCGATGAATTTCTACCCCTGTGCGCCGAATTGAACACCGAACCGTATCTGTGTGTGAACCTCGGAACGGGCGGCTCGACCGAGGCTGCGGCCTGGCTCGAATACGCCAACACCGATCGCGATACGCACTTCGCCAATCTGCGTCGCTCCCACGGCTTTGCCGAACCCTGGGGCGTGACCCTCTGGGGGCTGGGAAACGAGGTCGATGGTCCCTGGAACATCGGGACGAAGACGCCCCAACAGTATATCGACGTGGCGCGCGAGACCGCCAAGCACATGCGTCTGGTCGACGACTCGATCCAGTTGATCGCGAGCGGATCGGTGGGCGCCGACCCGCGCTGGAACTTCGAAGTCTGCTCCGCCCTGCGGGATTCCGTCGACTTTCTTGCGGTTCACTTGTACGTGGGACACGAAGACCTGGCGGGACATCTCGGAAGTTCGTTGCTCCTGGACGAGGTACTCGACGAAGCCGAAGCGGCGATTTCCCTGGCATACCACGGCCGCATCGGCGGCCGTCGCATGGCGATCGCGGTCGATGAATGGAACGTCTGGTACAAGGATCTCGCGTTTCCCAATATCGAAGAAGTCTATGACCAGTCGGACGCTGTGGTCGTTGCAAGCCTTCTGTTCTCGATGCTGCGTCGCCCACAGAGCGTCAAACTCGCAAGCCTGGCACAGGCGGTAAACGTGATTGCTCCGATCCTGACTCACCCCGACGGGCTCGTGCGTCAGACGATCTTCCACGCCTTCAAGCAGTTGCGCTTCGGGCTACAGCCCGTCGTGCTCGACGCGGCGCTGGAATCCGAAACGTACTCTGCGGTAGTCAACCAGAGGATCGGCGTCCCCCGGGCTCAGATCCCGCGGGATATTCCCCTGGTCGACGCTGTGGCGACGATCTCCGAGGACGGCAGCCAGTTGACCGTGGCCGCCCTGTCCCGCGACCTCGAACGCGAGCGTTGCCTGACCATCGAACTCGCGGGCACGACTCCCCTCCCCGCACCGCAGATCGTGGAACTCTGCGCCGAGGATCCCCGGACGACCAACACGGCCGAACACCCGGAGCGCATCGTTCCGCATGAATGCGAAGGAACGAATGATGGCAGATTGCAGCTGAAGCCGTGCTCACTTCAGATCGCGACCTACTCACTCGGCAGCTAACCGACGGGTCCAGAATCTTCCGTCGGGGAAGCGGTACTCTTCGAGTGAAGGTTTCTTGAATGCAACGCTGAATCCAGGTGCTTCGGGTGGAACGTAGCGGCCATTGCGAATGATCACTGGATCCTGGAAGTGCTCGTGAAGGTGATCCGCGTATTCGATCACCCGATTTTCCAGACTCGCGCTGACGCAGATGTAGTCGAAGATCGAGAAGTGCTGCACGTACTCACACAGCCCTACCCCACCCGCATGCGGACAGACCGGAACGCCGAACTTCGCAGCCAGTAACAGTACGGCCAGGACTTCGTTCAGTCCGCCCAGTCGACAGCCGTCGATCTGACAGAAATCGATTGCTTCGGCCTGTAGAAGCTGTTTGAACATCACGCGATTGTGGCAGTGCTCACCCGTAGCCACGCCGATCGGTGCCAGTTCTCGGCGAATGCGCGCGTGCCCCAGGACATCGTCGGGGCTGGTGGGTTCTTCGATCCACCAGGGATCGAACTCGGCGAGGCGCTGCATCCAGGTGATCGCCTGCTCCACGTCCCAGACCTGATTCGCATCGACCATCAGTCGGCAGTCTGGGCCAATCTCTTCTCGGATGATGCGCGCCCGGCGCACATCGTCTTCCAGATCCGAGCCTACCTTGATCTTGATATGCGTCCAGGAATTCGCCACGGCTTCGCGGCTCAAGCGGCGGATCTTCTCGTCGTCATAACCCAACCAACCGGCCGAGGTCGTGTACGCGGGATAACCATCGCGAAGCAACTCCGCCTCGCGTTCCGCTTTCGTATCCGCCGCGCGATACAGGATCTCGAGTGCTTCTTCGCGATTGAGTGCGTCGCTGATATAGCGAAAGTCGATCGCCTCCACGATTTGCTCGGGAGTCAGATCGACGAGCAGCTTCCACAGTGGTTTTCCGGCCCTCCTGGCGATCAGATCCCAGGCTGCATTCACGACGGCGGAGGTCGCGAGGTGGATCACGCCCTTTTCGGGACCGAGCCAGCGCAGCTGACTGTCGCCGGTCACGCGCCGCCAGAACCGGCCCGGGTGCTCGGCAATCTCCTCTAGCGTCAAGCCGACGACCAGCGGCCGCAGCGCCTCGATCGCGGCGACGCAGACCTCGTTTCCGCGGCCGATCGTGAATGTGTGGCCGTGACCACGCAGCGTCGCGTCATCCGTTTCCAGAATCGCGCAGGCGGCTGAGTAGTCGGGATCCGGGTTCATTGCATCGGACCCGTCCAGAAAATCAGACGTGGGAAAGCGCACATCCAGGGCGCGTAACGCGCTGATCGTCGTGGCCATGCGCGAAGTATATGATCTATGGCGCAATGTGTTCGACCCCTCGCATAGACAGCCACCAGCACTTCTGGCTACTGGAGCGCGGCGACTACGACTGGCTGGCGCCGGAACTCGAGGTTCTGTACCGAGACTTTGGCCCCGCGGATCTCCGCCCCCTGCTGGACACCTGCGGGATCGAAGGCAGCGTGGTCGTTCAGGCTGCACCTACGCTCGCGGAGACGCGTTTTCTACTGGATACAGCGCGGGCAACGGACTGGATTGCGGGCGTCGTTGGCTGGGTAGACCTGGAGCGGACCGAAGCCGTCGAGCAACTCGAGAAACTCCGCGCCCAGGAGCCTGGTCTTTGCGGGATCCGCCCGATGATCCAGGACATCCCGGATCCCGATTGGATGCTGTGCCGTGAGATCGAACCCGCTTTGCGCTCGATAGCTGACCTCGGATTGTGCCTCGATGCGCTGGTTCGCCCGGAGCACCTGGCCAATCTGCGGGTCTTCCTCGATCGGCATCCGGATCTGCGCGTGGTGATCGACCACGGAGCAAAGCCGGAAATCCACTCAGGCAAAATCAAAGCCTGGTCACACGACATCGACGCCATCGCGCGTAACTCAAACGCGAGCTGCAAGCTCTCGGGTCTGGTCACCGAGGCACATGCCGATTGGAACACAGCGCAACTCGGCCCGTATGCCGAACATCTGCTCGATTGTTTCGGCCCGCGCCGATTGCTCTGGGGTAGCGACTGGCCAGTCGTCAATCTTGCGGGGGGCTACGCCGAGTGGTGGAACGCAACCCTGGATCTCCTGGATACGCTTTCGACACGAGAGCGTGCGGCCGTTCTGGGCGGCAACGCCGTCGACTTCTATAGGCTCGTAGATCGGAGGAACTCGTGAGCGATCGACTTCGCAAGAAACGCGCGGTGGTTACGGCCGCAGCACAGGGCATCGGCCGGGAAACGGCTCTGGCTTTCGCACGTGAAGGCGCAGAGGTCTGGGCTACCGATATCAACGAACTAGGGGTCGCAGCGCTGCAGAAAGACGCACCGCAAATACACACACGAGGGCTGGATGTAACGGATCCCGGCGCGGTTGTGGCGCTCGCACAGGAGCTTGGTGCAATCGACGTACTGTTCAACTGCGCGGGCTATGTTCACCAGGGCACGATCCAGGACTGCGAAGAGGACGACTGGGACTTCTCTTTTGATCTGAACGTAAAGTCGGTCTATCGCATGATCCGCGCCTTTCTTCCGGCGATGCGTGAAGCCGGCGGCGCTTCAATCGTGAACATGTCTTCGGTCGCCTCGAGCGTGACCGGTGCACCCAATCGCTTCGTCTACGGCACGACCAAGGCCGCCGTGATCGGATTGACGAAATCCATTGCCGCTGACTTCGTGCGAGATGGTGTGCGCTGCAACGCGATCTGTCCGGGGACGGTCGAGACACCCTCTCTTCACGAGCGCATCGCCGTCGCCGAGGATCCCGATGCAGCTAGGCGCGCATTCATCGAAAGACAACCCATGGGTCGCCTCGGTCGAGCCGAGGAGATTGCCGCACTGGCGGTCTATCTGGCCTCGGATGAATCCTCCTACACAACCGGAACCGTGCATGTAATCGACGGCGGTTGGACGGGCTGATCAGATTGCTGTTCTCGGTACTGGTTGCGACTGCGCTTGCGGGAGGCGTCGTGCGCGCTGAACGCGGATAGAGATCGGCCTCGCGAAATCCGAGCCACTCTGACGCCCATCCCCTCGAGGGATATAGTGCCCGGACAATGCCGGAATCATTTCGCACCCCCGAAGAGCGCTTTGACGTATTGAAGGACTATCCCTTCGAGTCCCACTACCTGGAGTGGGAAGGCCTGCGCATGCACTATCTGGATGAGGGAAGAGTGGATGAGGGAAGAGCGGACGAAGGCAACGACCCCCGTCCGGTCGCGCTTCTCGTACACGGCATGCCCACGTGGTCCTATCTATACCGCCGCATGATCGGACCCCTGGTAGAAGCGGGCTTTCGCTGTGTGGCTCCCGACCACATCGGGTTCGGCAAGAGCGACAAAGTCCTCGATGACGACTGGTATTCGATCGAACGCCACAGTCAGGCATTGGGCCACCTGATTCGCAGTCTCGATCTGACCGACATCACGATCTTCGTCCAGGACTGGGGTGGACCGATCGGACTGCGCCAGGCCGTCGACATGCCCGAGCGCCTGAGGCGACTCACCATCATGAACACATGGCTCCACGGACCCGAGCACGAATACAGCGCTGCACTTCGCAATTGGAACGCGCTCTGGCACGAAGGCGGCCGGATGGACCAGATTCAGGGCTGCGGTTTCGTCCTCCAGCATTTCCGCAACAATGCTCCCACCGGTTCGAGTTCACTGAGTCCAGAGGACGCGTTTTCGATGTACGAAGCACCGTTTCCGGATCGCGCGTCGAAAGCCGGACCGCGGCGCTTTCCGCTTTCGCTGCCATTCGACGATCCGGAAGGCGGCAATGCCGACGAGCAGACGCGTTGCTTCGAAGCCTTGCGCAGCTGGAGCAAGCCCGTGCACTTCATCTGGGGAGCAGCCGACGAAGTGTTCACCGAGGAGTGGGGCCGGAAATGGGCGAGCTTCTATCCGCAGGCCAGTTTCGACGGCCTCGATGCCGGTCACTTTCTGCAGGAATCCCACGGTCCAGAAATCGTCGAGATCCTGTTGCGCCGCATCGAAGAGGAGAACTCATGAGTTCCAAGAAGCTGAGCGACGAGCAAAACGAGTTCCAGGAATACGCACGAAACTGGCTGAGCAAGAACATGCCGCCGCCGCCGCCCGTGCGACTGCCGATCTCCCCGATCGAAGTGTCGGCCGTCGAGCAGCTCGGTTACCTACAGGAGTGGCAGCTTTCGTGTTATCGCGCCGGCCTGATCGGTTGTGACTACCCCACCGAGTACGGCGGAGCCGGGCGCACGGACTGCCAGCGCCTCGCGAATCAGGAACTGGGGCGCGCGGGCGCACCGTACTTCATCAACATCGTCGGTTTGAGCATGGCCGCGCCGACGATCCTGGCTCACGGCACCGAGGAACAGAAACGCAAGTTCATTCCGGGCGCGCTCAGTGGTGAAGAGATCTGGTGCCAGGGTTTCAGCGAACCGGGCGCAGGATCCGATATGGCCAACCAGCAGACGTTTGCGGAAAAACGCGGCGACGAGTGGATCGTGAATGGTCACAAGGTCTGGACTAGCCTCGGACACTTCGCGAAGTGGATGATCCTGATCGCGCGCACGAGTCGGCATCACAAGTACGACGGGTTGAGCTATTTCCTGTGTCCGATCGAAGGACACAAAGGTGTGACCGTACGCCCGCTGATCAAGATGACCGGCGAGAGCGGCTTCAACGAAGTGCTCTTCGAGGACGCGGCCATTCCCGACTCCAATCGCCTCGATGAGGAGGGCAAGGGCTGGACCGTCGCCATGACCA
Source organism: bacterium (assembly GCA_024226335.1). Lineage (NCBI taxonomy): Bacteria > bacterium. The sequence goes on along the minus strand of JAAELY010000316.1, from coordinate 39,288 downwards.
CTCTGACCCACGAGCGAGGTGCCGCCGAAGGCGCCGGTGGAGGCGGGGGCGGTGGCTCCACACACCCACTCGAACAGCTGATCGATCTCGCCAGGAAAAGTCGCCGCGACGGCGTCTGTGCCGCTGACGACCCGATGACGCGTGACGCAATCGTTCAACAGGCGATCGTCTCGGAAGGCCTCCGGCAGGGCAATCGGCGCGCACGCGTTCCGGCGCTCACGGATCATCCGATGCGGATTCCGATGCAACAGAAACTAGTCAGTAGCGAACTGGTCCAGAACATCGCGCGGATCGGTGTCGATATCGCAGGTGCTCAATCCACATTGTACAAGCTGGATGAGAAAGCGCCGAACGGCGGTCACTGGCCGCTCGCGTACATGAACTCATTCGGACACACGATCGCGGCCGGATCCAACGAGATCCAGCGCAACATCCTGGGTGAGCGCGTGCTCGGCCTGGCGAAATCGAAGTAGAAGGGATCGATCCGATGGCGCACAGAGAAGCTCCCAAGAACTTCGGTTTCGGCGAAGAAGAGGAGATGTTGCGAGACCTGGCGCGCAGTTTTCTCGACGAGCATCTACCGATCGACAGACTGCGCACACTGGTGGCCAGCGACCCGGAAGAAGTCTACGAGAGGGGTGAGCCCACACAGTGGGACGAAGGCCTCTGGAAACAGATCGTCGAACTCGGTTGGACAGGGCTGGCCGTTTCCGAGGCCGACGGTGGCGTGGGTTTCTCGCTCGCCGGTATCGCGGGCCTGGTCGAGGAAGTCGGCCGGCACGCGCTTCCATCTCCGTTGGTTGCGACGTTGAACGCGAGCTTCGCATTGCGCACTTCGGAAACCAAAGAGGCGAGCGTCTGGCTCGGCCGGATCGCCGATGGGGCAAGCGCATCACTGGCTATCAGCGACGCGTCGGGCAGCTGGGAATTGGCCGATTGTGGCGTCAGCGCGCGCGAACAAGGCGATCAACTCGTGCTCGACGGCAGCGCTTGTTTCGTGCAGGACGCTTTCAAGGCCGATGTGCTGCTGACCAGTGCACGTCTCGGAGAGCGTCTGGTTCTGTGCGTCGTTTCGAAAGATGCATCAGGCGTGACGCTGGAACGCGATCAGATTCACGACCTGACCCGCGATCAGGCGAGCGTCCAGTTTCAAGACGTGCGCGTCTCCGCGCAAGACGTGATCAGCCGCGACGGGCTTGCCGCTCTTCGCGCCGCCTGGCCGGCCATCCTGGTGGTCGTGAGTGCCGATCTCTGCGGTACCAACGAGTGGCAGTTGCAGACGACCGTCGAGTACGCGAAGAACCGCAAGCAATTCGATCATCAGCTCGGTTTCTTTCAGGCGGTGAAGCACCCGCTCGTCAATGCCATGGTCTCGATCGATCGAGCCCGCTCGCTTCTGTACAACGCAGCGTGTTGCGTCGATATCGGAGCCGATAGCGCCGAATCAGCGGCGCGCATGGCCAAGAGCGCCGCCTCGGATGCGGGCGCATTCATCTCAGATCGCTCGGTGCAGCTACACGGCGGTATCGGCTTCACCTGGGAATGCGACGTCCATCTCTTCTTCAAGCGCAGCATGCACAATCAGGCGCTCTACGGTGACGGCGTGCACCAGCGGCGCAAGCTCGCCGTAGATTTGATCGGGCCCATCGCAAGCTGATCCGCGCTTCTCAAGCCCGTCGCGCCACACGCCAGTCGAATGTGCCGATCAGATCGACGATCGCATCGTGGGCGGGCGTGGCTATGCCGAGTTCTCGACCTCGACGTGCGATCTGTTCGTTCAACTGGGTGAGTTCGGTCGCTCGGCCCGCGAGTACGTCCTGGGCCATGCTCGGCAGGTGCGTCCCGCCGTGGGCCATCACTTGCAATACCTTTTCGATATAGCCCCTTTCGATCGAGAGACCCGCCGCACGCGCCACGGCCACGCCCTCTTCGAGCAGGCGTTCGACCAATCCGCGCGCCGGCGCTTCGAGCAATTCTCCGAGCGAGGCGCGCAGGAGCGCTGATACGGGATTGCCTGCGGCGTTCTCGATACCCTTGAGCCAGGCTTCGCGCTCGATGTCTTCGGTGAAGCGGATCGGGAGTCCGGTCGAATCGATCCAGGGAGCGAGCTTGCGCGCGAAGCTCAGGCTCTCCCCTTCGCCGCCGATGAAGTGCGGCGGCTTGTGCAGACCGACGCGCACGCGCAAAGGACCGCTTTTCGCGTCGGGATCCTCGAGTACGGCGCCGTAGCGCAACACCATCCGCAACACGCGCGGCGTGCCCAATAGCTGCATGATCGTACGCCCCGACTCGATACCGTTCTGATACGAGATCAGAAACGGCAACTCCGCGAGATGCGGACGCAAGCTCTCGCACACCGCCTGAATCGCCGTGGTCTTGGTCGCGATGAACACGAGATCGATCGGATGGATGTCCGCCAGATCGGCAATTGAAGCGACGACGTCCGGGTGTCCCCGGGCTTCGAGGGCCCCCTCGAGCGCGATACCGTCGCTGCGAATCTGCCTGGCCCGGGATTCATCCCGAACCACCAGCACCGTGGGACAGTGCGGACTCACGAGAGCCGCAAAAGACGCACCCATGGGACCGGCACCGACGACGGCAATCCGTCTGGGCCGATAGGGTTCCTGAATATCGTCTTGCTCTATCACGCAGTGCGAAGACTAGCCCATAATCCGTGCGCGAGTTGCTACAGTGCAGCGCGCCAGATTACTTCGGGAGGCGTTCATGGCGGGTGGTGGGAACCCGGTTCGCGCGATCTTCTTCGCGTTGCTCGCGAACTTCGGAATCGCGTTGGCCAAATCGGTCGCAGCCTTCTACACGGCCTCAAGCGCAATGCTGGCAGAGGCCATCCATTCCTTTGCCGATACCGGCAACCAGCTTCTTCTGCTTCTAGGCTTGCGGCACGCCCAGAAACCACCCGATGAAGAGCACCCTCTGGGTTACGGCAAGGTCACCTACTTCTGGAGCTTCATCGTTGCGCTCTTGCTGTTCAGCATAGGTGGCTTGTTTTCTCTATACGAAGGCTGGCACAAGCTGCACGAACCGGAGCCGATCTCGCAGGCCTGGATCGCACTTCTGGTACTCGGCGTATCGATCGCGTTGGAATCCGTGAGCATGGCCGGTTGCATGCGCGAAGTGAACGCGATCCGCGGATCGATGAGTGTGTGGCGCTGGCTGAAATCTTCGCGCAGTTCGGAACTGGTCGTGGTCTTCGGCGAAGACTTCGCGGCGCTGCTCGGTCTGGTCGTCGCTTTCAGTTTCGTGGCTCTGGCCGCCATCACCGGCAATCCCGTCTACGATGCGTACGGCTCGCTAGCGATCGGCGCCTTGCTGGTGCTGGTCGCCGCCTTCATCGGATCCCTGGTCGCCAAACTTCTGATCGGTCGCTCGGCCGACCCCGAAGTCACAGCGGCCATCTCGAAGGGAATTGCTGACGATCCGCAGATCCTCGAAGTCTTCAACGTGATCACACTCCAGGTCGGTTCGCAGTTCATGCTGGCCGCCAAGGTGCGACTCGACAGCTCGCTTCCACTGGGCGAAGCCGTACGTCACATCAACGCGCTGGAAGCGAGGCTGAAGGCGGAGGTGCCGGGGCTCGGCTGGTCGTTCATGGAAATGGACAGCAGCGATTGATGCGCGGCGCCCGAAACCGCAAGCGCTCGCAGATGCGGCATCATCCGAAACTGAAACTCTCTACCGGAGGCATCTGATGGATCTGGGATCTGGTTCGCTCGCCAATCTTGCGCGGATGCGGCGCTATCGCCGCGGTCGCCTGTCTTCCTGGGATCGCACCGGAGGAAACGCCGACAATATCCGCTTGAAGGGTGGGGAGACACGCGAACTGGGAGAGATCTCCGGTGCGGGATGCGTCAAGCACATCTGGGTAACGATGATGACCTTCCCCACGGAACCCCATGATCTGTGCCGCGCAATTCTGCGCATGTACTGGGACGGAGAGAGTACGCCGAGTATCGAGGTGCCACTGGGTGACTTCTTTGGCGTAGGTTTCGGGCTGCGCCGCAATTTCTGTTCGCTTCCACTACAGATGAGTCCTCAGGACGGAAAGTCGATGAACTGCTGGTTCCCGATGCCGTTTGCAGAAGGCGCGCGTTTCGAAGTCGAGTACCAGGGCGAGAACCTGCTGATCTTCTACTACTACATCGACTACGAATCCTACGACGAGATCGACGACGATCTTGCGCGTTTTCACGCCATCTGGACGCGTTCCAATCCGAGTGCGGGCACTTCGGTTCAGAGGAGCTACACGCGCAGCGACTACGGCTATAGTGATGAACGCCCGGTCGGTGCGGGCTTCGGACTGATGGGTCCCTGGCGCGACGGCAATCTGACGGGTGAGCAGAACTACACGATCCTCGACGTGCGCGGACGCGGGCATTACGTCGGCTGTGTCATGAACATCGACGTATTCGAACGACAGGTCAACGACTGGTACGGCGAGGGCGATGACATGATCTTCATCGACGATGAACCCTGGCCGCCCCGCCTGCACGGGACCGGAACCGAGGACTACTTCAACACCGCTTTTTGTCCGAAACAGGAATTTAGCGCCCCCTACCACGGCATCACCGTGTACAGCGGCGACGAAGCCTGGCCCTGGGGCGGCAAAAACTCGATGTACCGTTTTCACGTGGAAGACCCGATCGCGTTCGAAAAATCGATTCGTGTGACGATCGAGACCGGCCACGACAACGCGCTGGCCAATGACTACTCGAGCACTGCGTACTGGTATCAATCCGGGCGCAGCGAACCGTTACCGCCGCTACTGGCGGTCGAGCAGCGTCTACCGCGCGAGGATCCTAGTTGAAAGGCGGGCGACTCGAAGGCAGCTGCCTGTGTGGCCAGATTGGCTACGCCTCCGATGGCCCGATCGGTCCGCTCGGGAACTGCCACTGCCCGACCTGTCGCAAGGCTCATGGTGCCGCATTCTCGACGACCGCGCGGGTTCCACGGGAGGGATTTCGCTGGATACGAGGTGAAGACCTGCTCGCATCCTACGAGTCGTCTCCGGGCAAGCGGCGCTTCTTCTGTCCGCGCTGCGGCTCGCAACTCGTGGCGACCCGGGACGATGCTTCGGAGATCATCCTTCGCCTTGGCAGTCTCGATACGGATCCGGGATCGAAACCCGTCGTGCACATCTGGACAGAACTCAAAGCTCCCTGGTACGAGATCGACGCAAAGCTGCCGACCCTGCTCAAGGGCGTTCCTGACGCCGAAGAGAGCGAGTCATCGGCGCAATGAGTAGACATAACAAATAGCGAACCTGCGTTATTCGGTTGAGCGCAGATAACTCGCGAAGACCTCTGGTAGACCGGCGATGCTCGGGTCCTTCCCGATCAGGCGTTCACTCGCGATTGCGCACCAGGGCTCGAGATAGCGCTCGCGCAACTCGCGAACCAGGACGTCTTCCCCGCGCTCGATCGCACAGGCCAGTACATCACAGGCGGCGCCTAGATGATCCGGCGGCAAGGCTTTTTCGTTCCAGCGGAGTTCCAGGTGGTGGATGACGCGCATCCAGTCCTCTCGAACGGTTCCGCCCTCGCGACCCAGCGCGGCGTGCAATAGGAGCGGCACATCGGGAGCGGGCAACCCAATCAAGAAGGCGCTCAGGAAAGCACTCTCGGAGTCCGCAAACCTCCCGGGCAGGGACAGGGCCTGCCAGGCTTCCTCGCGGTATTCCGCACTGGCCAGCGGGCTCCAGATGCGCGCCCACGCAACGAAGGGTAGTGCCGCTTCGCGGCCGGGCTCCACCTTCAGCCCACTTCCGTCCAGCCCGGCGTAACCGACTTCAACCCGCCTCGATCCTGTGCCGAGCCGCGCCAGATGGCCGCGGCGAGACGACCGGATCCGTCGAGTGTTGCCCAGCCAGGCAACGTGAGCTCGAGCTGCCAGAAGCCGCGTTCGTGTTTCGCAGCGAAACGCCAGCCTTCCGGTGCGGCGTCGCGCTTCATGCTCCCCAGCCCTTCGGCACGGATCGCATGCAGGTTCTGGCCGTCGGCGCGCCACAACACTCCGTCGACTCCCTTGCCCGGCGCACCCATCGTGACCCACGCCGAGTCTTCGTGCTGCGGCGCGAAAACCGCGGCCGCGTCCGGAAAGAGCGAAGGGTCCGCACTCACGTCGCGCACGGGCTCCGGACAGGGCCAGCGCAGGCGCAGGCGCCAGGTTCCCGGCGGACGCGCCACTTCCAGGTCGAGGTGGGGCGTGATCGGCGCGGCATCCCGGCCGGCATAGGCCTTCGCCACATAACCACCGGGCTGTATGCCTGTGGGGGCCGCAATCAATTCGAGTTTCTGCGACTTGCTGGCCATCAGGCTTTCCCCTCGTCCGGCCAGGCCGCCCCACCCGCGCCGAGTTGGAAGCTCTCGTTCCAGTCGTAAGCGATCAAGATGTCCATCAACTCACTCGGCTCGCCGCGCTTGCGCTTGGCTCGTTCGGCTTCGACGGTGGCCAGCGCTTCTCGCACACGGGGTCCGAACAATCCCTCGAGCGTCTTCGTAGGGATACGCGGTTCACCGGTCGGCCGGCCGTTGGCGTCCATGGCACTCGGGCTCATGGGTGGAACGTAGAAGACATTGGGCTCGAGCCCGTACTCGGGATGCAACGGTAAGGCGACCTTCCACTGCCGGACTAGCTTGTGGATCGGACCCTTTTCGTCGTCCAGGTAGCCGACGAAGCGCAATCTTCCCGGACACTGACGCGCACAGGCCGGTGCCACTCCCTCTTCCACGCGGGGCATGCAGAAGATGCACTTGTTTGCGACCTGTCGTTCGGTGTCGAAATAGACCTTCTTGTAGGGACAAGCTTCGACGCAGAAGCGGTAGCCGTGGCAGCGGTCCTGATCGACCAGCACGATGCCGTCCTCTTCGCGCTTCTGGATCGCCTCGCGCGGACAGGCATCGAGACAGGCCGGATGAGTGCAGTGATTGCAGATGCGGGGAAGGTAGAAATAGTGGTTGTCCTGGGGATAGTTTCCAGCTCCACGATCTTCGTCCCAGTTCGGCCCCCACTTCGGCGCACCCTCCGGTCGCAACCAGACATCTCCGCGTTTGGAATCAGAATTGACCACGGCCTTCTGATCGAACTTCCACGCCCGTCCGTAGCCCGTTTCGAGATTCGGAACCTCGCCGCGCTTGACCGCGCCACTCGCATCGCGACCACCGGTTTCCTGCCAGCGACTTGGATAGCCCTGTCCCGGCAAGGTTTCGACGCTGTTCCAGTAGGCGTAGTCAGCGCCGGTATCGCGATTCCAGAGCTTCTTGCAGGCGACCGTGCAGGTCTGACACCCCAGGCATTTGTTCAGGTCCATCACCATCGCAACCTGCCGCGTTTTTGCGGTCTTGCTCATCGCTTGTCTCCCCGCTCATCGACACGTGGCCCATTTGATCGCTCGCGACTCATACCGCCACCGTGCTCTCTTCGGGCCCAGGCGACGTCTCGATGGCAACGCGCGTGTCCTGGACATGGGTCCCGGGTTCGAAGTGACCAAAGAACCAGCCCAGGTGTCCCTCACCACCGGCGAAGTGGAGCGGCTTCATCAAGCCCGGGATCAACCACTTGTAGCTTTTGTGCTCGGGGAACTGATGTGGCTCCCAGGCGTGGAAGTAGTAGGCGACCTTGGGACGCACCATCGAAGAATACTTGGCGCGCATGTGAATCGATCCGTAGTCGTTTCGGATCTTCGCCCAGGCGCCGTCCTCGATGCCGAGCTTCTGGGCTTCAGCCGGATTCAAATAGACGACCGGCTCCCCGCGCTGAAGACGCAGGAGCATCGAGGTATCGCGCCACACGCTGTGGACACTCCAGCGCGAATGGCAGGAGATGAACTGGAAGGGGTGATCGCCACCGGCCTTGGGACTCTCCTTGTGGTCGGGCAAGCTCTCACCCGCATCGATGAACCAGGGGTGATCGATGTAGCACTGCTGTCGTCCGCTCAAGGTCGGCCAGGGCCAGCGCAGTTCGCTCATATCCGTGAGGGAACGCATCACGCCCTCACCCGCCCAGTCGGAGTTGAACAGATTCTCCTGAATCCCCTGCCCGCCGACGCTGCGGTACTTGGCGATGCCGGTCTTTTTCAAGCTCTCGACCGTCATCCCCTCGGCCGATGGGCTCTTCTCGATGATGCGTTGATTGACCGCTTCCACGTCGTCGGGACCGTACTCTCCGTCAAACGAGAAGCGATCGGCAAAAGTCTTGAGATCAACCATCTTCTTGCCACAGCCCCGGGTCGCCTCTAGATCGCGTTCGAGCGCAATCTTCTGGATCTCCTGCGCGAGCAGTGAGTAGAGTTCCCACTCATCCTTCGCTTCACCGACCGGCTTCACCGCGCGGTCGCAATAATGCAGATAGGGGACATAGGCGACCGAGTACTTGATGCCCGGCTTTTCGTAGTAACCCGCTGCGGGCAGTAGATAGTCGGCGTGAAGTCCCGTGAAGGTGTGCTTCTGGTTGACGTCGATCACCAGTTCGAGCTTCGGCCAGAGGTTTTCGAGCATGCGCTGGGGCAGGTTCGAACGGCGCAGGACGTTGCTCCCGCCCGAGACCCAGCAACGCGGCTGGGTATTCGCCGGATGAGTGGGCATCCAGCCCTTCTCCTCGGACTCGGCTACGTAAGCGGCGAGCGGCTGCGGGTAGAGGTGGTCCTCTTCGCGCGCCAGGTCGTCCGCCAGCCCCTGGAACTTGTAGTTCTGACTCGCCGAGTTGGTCAGACAGGAGTCCTCACCGGTGGTCAGGTGACGTGTGATCTGGTGCGTGAACTGCGCTTGCGACTTCTTGCCGGCGATCCGGTCGACCAGCATTCCGATCACCTTCGCGTTCCCGAAGATCTTCACCATGCCGCGAAGCGTGCCGAGAAAACCCTCGCCGGGGTCCTGCGCCACCATGCCGAAGCCGTCGATCCCGACCCAGCCCGTGGAGTGATAGCCCGCGCCCTTCTTCCCGATTGCGCCCTTGAGCGAGAGACAGAGAATCTTGGTGCGGTTGATGAGATCCGAGTTCAGGTAGCGGTTGGAGCCCCAGCTCGACAGAACCATCGGACGCTCGGCTGCCGCGAAACCCTCTGCAAAATTCCTGACGACTTCGATGTCGAGGCCGGTCACCGCCGCCGCGCGCTCGAGCGTCCAGGGGGCGAGGTGCTCGCGCAGCAGCGAGCCCACGGGTGCTACCGCCTGCTTGCGGCCGTCGGCGAGTTCCACTTCGAAGCGGCCTTCGATGACCGGCTCGATCTCCTCCAGATAGAGCTTGGTGCGATCGTCGTTGCCCTGACACCCGGGAGCAGCAGCGATGGCATTCGTCTTCTGATCCCACATAAAGAGAAGATCGTCTGCACCTCCGGCGCGAAGATCCACGTCGCGCAGGAAGCGACCGGTGTCCAGACGGACCAGGATCGGCAGATCCGTCTGCTCACGCACGTAGTCGAGATCAATACGACCGGTCTCCCAGATGTGGCGTGCCGTCGCGAGCCCCAGAGCGGCGTCCGTACCGGGCTCGATCGGAAGCCAGTGATCCGCGCGCATCGCGGTCGCGCTATAGACGGGATCGATCACCATCAGATCGGCGCCGTTGTACTTCGCCTCGTACAGGAAGTGTGCATCGGACATCTGGGTGACAGAGGGATTCATCATCCATACCACGAGGAAATCCGAGAGAAACCACTCGTCGGAAGAACCCCCGATGTGGGGAATGCCCAGGGATAGCGTCGCCCCCACGTTCAGATCCCCGATCTCTGCCCAATCGTCGGGAAGAGAAGCGCCTAACATTGCGAAGAAGCGATTGCGGGCCGCATTGGTCGCGCCCAGGTCGAAGTGCGGGCCGAGATCCTGAACCAGCGCCTCGCCCCCGTAACGCTGACAGATGTCGATGAGCTTCTCGGCAATCTCGCTCAGCGCCTGGTCCCAGCTGATCTGCTTCCACTTGCCCTCGCCGCGCTCACCCGCGCGCTTGAGTGGCACGGTCAGCCGGCTCGCGCCGTACATCACCTCGGTGTAACAAGCGCCTTTCTGGCAGCCGCGCGGATTGAAGTCGGGAATGCCGGGCTCGGAGGCTTCGTAGTTGGCCGCCTGCTCCTCGCGAACGACGATGCCGTCCTTGACGTACAGATTCCAGTTGCAGGCGCTACGGCAATTCAACCAGCCGTGTGAACCCCTGGCGATGCGATCCCAGGTCCAACGTTCGCGATACAGATCCTCCCAGGTCGAAAGTTTTGCCTTGATTGCGCCAGACGAGCCGGGTGTCGCCGCCGCGACCGGATTCTCGAAGTGGAGCAAGGGCAATGCAGCCACCGTCAAGCCGCTGAGGTGGAGAAAGCGACGGCGACTTACACCAGAAGCAGAAGCCTCCTCGAGGTCACCCTCTTCGACGTCGAGCATCGGCGCGCCCCGTTCCTCCATCACTTCCCCCTGCCTGATGTTTCACCGCTTCTTACCGAGCCACTGATGATACTGCAGATCCGAGCGCATGAGAATTCGGGTCAAATCGAGCCCTCTGCATGACTTCAGAAGAACCCTGGGCTCACATGAGACGTCTCGTCTCAGCATCGCAGGATGAAGTCGGATAAGGGATGAACTCTGCTCGCGCACGCGGTAGGCTACCGATGCTGTGTCTTGGTTTTCGACGCTAGCGCCAATATTCGAGGGCAACGGATCCGTTGCGATAGACGGGTTCGTTCATCCCGATTTCGCTCCCGTCGCGGAGGCCCTGCGCGGGCAACTGAGCAGCCACGCGGGCGGTGCTGCTGTCTGCGTGTACCATCGCGGCGAATGCGTGGCCGATCTCTGGGGCGGTACACGCGACGAGCAGGGAAATCCGTGGCGACAGGACACGCTCTCCCCCAGTTTCTCTACGACCAAGGGTGTCGCTTCGACACTGATCCACATCATGGTCGATCGCGGTCTGCTCGACTACGACCAGCGCGTCTCGCATTACTGGCCTGAGTTCGCTCAGTCGGGAAAGCGGGACATTACCGTGCGACACGTACTTTCCCATCAAAGCGGCCTGTACCACATCCGCCAGATGATCGATCACGCGGGCCGAATGCTGGACTGGGACTACATGGTGAACGCAATCGAGCAGACACCACCCATCCACAAGCCGGGAACGCGAACCGGATACCACGGCCTGACGTACGGATTCCTGGTGGGCGAGATCCTGCAGCGCATAACGGGATGTGCGTTCTCCGATCTGGTGCGCGATGAACTCGCCACCCCACTCGCGCTCGACGGGATGTACATCGGTGCACCCGAAGACGCCTTGGAACGTGCGGCCCAGCTTCTCTGGCCACCGAACCGGGAATTCCTGGAGCGCCCGGAAGTGGCCGCAACTCTGTCTGCAATGAGCAGCGCCGCGCGCCTCGGCTGGAACGCAGTGCGACCCTTGGCGGGACTCGTCGGTATCGATTTCGACGTCGACAGCATCTTCGACGCACTCGCACCGCGCGGAATCCGCACTTTCGACTTCGGTGCAACCGAGACTCTTCGCGTGGCAATTCCGGCGGGCAATGGCCTGTTCACCGCTCGCTCGCTGGCCCGCATGTACGCGGCCCTCGCAGGCGGCGGCGAGATCGACGGCGTTCGCCTGCTCTCGCCCGCAACTCTGGATTGCGCTTCTGAGCCCCAGCTGGAAGCGGCCGGACGCTCGGTACTTCCCTTCGACATGCGCTGGCGTCTCGGTTACCACGGCATCTTCACGACGCGAGGCATTCCGCGCCGCGCCTTCGGCCACTTCGGCTTCGGCGGTTCGGGGGCCTGGGCGGATCCCCAGCGCGATCTGGCCGTCGCGATGATCGTCAACTGCGGAATGGGAACTCCGTTTGGAGATACGCGCGTCGCGCGATTGAGCGGAACTGCCCTCGCTGCCGCCAATCGGCGCTATCGTGCCAGCCAGCGCCAGAGGCAAACCTCTGCCGCGATATCCGACTCCCTCGACGCGAGCGAAACAGCCAGCGCACAATGAAGCCACCCGAGTGGGTATCCCGACAAACACGGGAGTCTCGATGAAGCAGCACTCCGAGCCCCATCGCCATCCGATCAACAAACTCGTTGCGCGAAAGCCGGAGAGCTCTACCTCGTGTTGATCGATCGGTTTGTCCCGGAGGCGGATTTTTCCGAGTTCCACTCGACGCATGTCGGGGCCACACCCGAAGCTGCGCTCGAAGCGACACGGGATCTGGATCTGTCGCGTTCATTCACAGTGCGGGCGTTGTTCCGGTTACGGGGCCTTCCAGCCCAGGCCTTGCGCATCAACGGTCTTGTCGGAATGGGTTTCGTCCTACTCGACGAGGAACCGGGACGCGAGGTCGTGCTGGGTCTGCTGGCCCAGCCCTGGAATCTGGGCAGTGGACCGCGTCCCTTCAAAGCCCACGAGTTCGAAGACTTCCACGAACCGTACTTCACCAAGATCGCCTGGAATTTCCGCACGGAGCCCGAGGGCACCGGGGCGCGTCTTTCGACCGAGACGCGGGTTGCGTGTACGGATGCCGCGAGCCGGCGGCGCTTCGGCTACTACTGGCGCGTGATCCGACCGTTCAGTGGCTGGATCCGACTGCGTATCCTGGCATTCGCGCGGGCGCAGGCCGAAGAAGGCGGTGTCTGAGAACTCGAAACCAGCCGCCCAAGCTCAGCGGGGAGGTCACGAGGCCAGAGGAGTGTCGTCGCTTCGCCGAGAATCCTGCGCGCGCCTTTCGAGTTCGGCGAGGATCTCGATGTGGCGTTGGCGGGTGATCTTGTAACGCGCAATGAAGACCAGCGTAATCAGGAAAAACACGCTGGTACCCGGCCCCACCACGAGGCCCAGTGAAAAGACCTTCTCGGCCGGAACGGCTCCGGCGGCCGCCTGGGTGGGAAACGCGATCAGATCCAGTGCGATGCCCGCGACCAGGCCTCCGAGTCCGGAAGTCGCTTTTGCAGTAAACGTGATCGCCGAAAAGAAGATTCCCTCTTGTCGATCGCCTGTGTCGAGCTCGTTCTCGTCGACCGTGTCCGCAATCATCGACGAGAGCAGGATGCCGATCGAGACCACGGCACTGACCAGGATGACGGCGTGTGCGATGACAATCGGCAGCAGAATCGGATCTCCGTTCTCCGGGAACCAGCCGAGCAGTCGCAAGATGACCGTGGTCGGCCCAAAGAGAATCGCGAACGAGGCCAGGCTCATCAGCATGCTCTTCTTGTCGTAGCGCTCACTCAGAGGACGGGTCGTCGAAAAGGCGATGACGACCGACACGAACAGGAACGAAACCAGGGTTGCGATCTGAGCAGACGTGAACTCCCAGAAGTAGGTGTTCATGTAGAGCCCGACCACGTCATTGAAGCCGCCCGCTACCGATGCAAAGAGAGATCCGATGACCAGCATCAGGTAGGAGCGATTCGAAAACGCCTGCCGGAACTCCCTGGCGAAACGACGCAGGCTAAATGGCGTTCGTTCGGGTTGTTCCTTGAAGGTGTGAATCAAGCGATGAGTTCCCAGAGCACACACCAGAACCGCAACAAATACCATCAACGCGATCGCCAGCCCGTAGCCGGGGTAGGCCGCCGGGTTGAGCTGGCCTTCGGGAAACTCCTCGGTCGCCGCGAAAAACACGAGATAGCCCAGGAGCGAAGCTACGAGCCCTCCGGTCCAGCCAAAAAGGAAGCGATAGCTGACCAGTGTGGTGCGCTCGTCGTAGTTCGGAGTCATCTCGGGGAGCATCGCAGAACTGGGCACCTGATAGAGCGTGATCGAAGCGCGCACACCGACGGCACAAACGCAGAGCCAGGCGAAGAGCCCACTGGAGCCGAGCTCCGGCGGGTTGAACAACATGAACAGGAAGCTCGCCAGAGGTAGCGCAGATGCGTACATGAACGGGTGTCGACGTCCCCAACGGCTGCGCGTGTTGTCGGAGATCGAACCGATCAGAGGGTCGGTAATTGCATCGAAACACAGCGCAATGAAGATCGCCGAACCGGCCAGGGTGCCCGAGAGTCCGAGCACCTGGTTGTAGTAGAAGAGCAGGAAGACGTTGAACGAAGTGTTCTTTGTACCTTCGGCGATCGACCCGAAGCCGTAGAAGAGCTTGGCCGACAAGGCGACCCTGTCCACTCCGAGGGTACCGGTTGGCTCGTCGAGCGGATCCATCTTGATTCGGCTTCCGCCTCGGCGCAGCCGCGGCCTACTCTCCCGTTTCCAGATCGATCTTCAAATGGCCTTCTTCCTGTATCCGGTCCCACAGGGAACCGTCATATGCGCCCTCGGGATCCTCGCGAACGATGCGATCCAGCGCGTGGGCGTCCTCTCCGACCAGGATCCGCCACTTCTCGGCACGCACTCCGTCGAGGATGATCGTCGCGGCTTCGGCCGCCGACACCGGCGCGTTGTCGCGGAAATCAATCGTCATCTGGTGAGCAAGCTGGCGCAATTGCTCGTCAGAAAACGCATCCGGAGAGATTCCTCGTTGTTTCATGCGCTCACGGACGACGTCCAGATCTTCGCTCTCCATCTCCAGCGCACCGGGCTTTCCGAGCACGCGACCACTGTTGATCGCGATCGAGGTACCGATGTGACCGGGAATGACCAGGGACGCCTTCACATGCGGCGCATTGAGCTTCAGATCGGTCAATAGCGCCTCGGTAAACCCCTTGACCGCGAACTTTGCAGCGCTGTAGGCCGTATGCGGGATCCCGGGTCCGAGCGAAGCCCAGAAACCGTTGACGCTACTGGTGTTGATGATGTGTCCTTCGCTACTGGCGACCAGGAGCGGAAGAAAAGCGCGAGAACCGAAATAGACGCCGTTCCAGCAGACCCCGAAAGCGCGATCCCAGTCCGCCCTGTCGTCATTGAGAAAACTGCCTCCGCCTGAAATTCCGGCGTTGTTGAAGAGCAGATTGATATGGTCGGTGTCGTGCCGTTCCAGCACGCCGTCGCGGAACTTCTGCATCTGGGACTCGTCGGAGACATCACATTCGTGAATGCTGACGCGAACTCCATCGAGCGCCGATTTCTCGCACAGACGCTGAGTCTCCTCCAGGTTCTCGACGATCACGTCGCAGAGCGCAACGTGACAGCCTTCGGCCACGAGTTGCAGCGCGAGCTGCCGCCCCATTCCGGTTCCAGCGCCTGTAATGACTGCGATCTTGTCTCGGAAGTTCTTCACGGTCTCTCCTCCTGACTCCCGTTGAGAGTCAGATGCGTTCGATGATCGTGGCGGTTCCCATTCCACCGCCCGTGCACATGGCCACCAACCCGATATTGAGATCTCGGCGCTCCAACTCGTCGAGCACTGTCTGGATCAGCATGGGACCGGTTCCGCCGATCGGATGTCCCAAGGCAATCGCACCGCCGTTCACGTTGAGCTTGTCCTGATCGACTTCGAGATCCTTCGCAAACTTGAGGACTACGGATGCAAACGCTTCGTTGACTTCGAAAAGATCGATATCACTGGCGCTCATTCCGGCCTTCTTCAAGACCTTCTCCGTGGCAGGGCCTGGAGCCGTCAGCATGATGACCGGTTCGGTTCCCGCGACGGCGGTCATGCGAATGCGCGCTCGAGGCTTCAATCCGTTGGCCTTTGCGTATTCCGGTGAAGACAGCAGAATTGCGCTGGCTCCATCAACCACACCCGATGAGTTCCCGGCGTGGTGCACGTGCTCCACCTTGTCGACCTGCGGGTACACCTGCTTGCAATAATCATCGAAGCTCTTCGCGTAGCCCTTGTGCACCTTGGAAGCGAGCTCTTCGAACGACGCGGGCAGTTTAGATAGAGATTCCAGGGTCGTGCCCGGACGGGGATGCTCATCGTGATCGAGTGCAGGCGTGCCATCCAGATTGACGATCGGCACCAGACTGCGGTCGAAGCGCTTATCGGCGATCGCCGCGGCCGCGCGCTCCTGGCTCTGCACCGCGTACGAGTCACAGTCTTCGCGCGAAAATCCTTCGATCGTCGCGATCAGATCTGCGGAAATCCCCTGAGGCACCTGCGGATGCTGCTCAAAGAGATGCTCGTTATTCGCATGGAAACCGTGTGCATGGATCGGGGCGTAGCGCGACATGAACTCGACACCACCGCCGATCACCAGATCCTGTTGCCCGGCCATGATCCCCGTACCCGCAAACGTGACGGCCTGTTGGCCCGAACCACAGAAGCGGTGGATCGTGACGCCGGGCGCATTGGTCGACCAACCGGCATCGAGCACCGACATGCGTGCGATGTCGTGTGCGTGATCTCCACTACCGGAACCACAGCCGACGACCACGTCTTCGACGTCTTTTTCGTCGAAACCGACGCGATCGCGCAATGCGTTGAGTACCTGAGCCATCGCCTGCTGGGGATGGATATGAGACAGGCCACCTTTGCCGGGTTTTCCGCGGCCGCGTGGCGAACGAACTCCATCGATGATCCAGGCTTCTGGCATGGTACCTCCCTGAGAGTGGAATCCCGATTCTACAGGGTTCATTTAGGGAATCCCGATCGGGCGCTGCGCCTCTCACCGACAATCCGACGCAATCGTGTGCGACTGCGATCCGGAGTCCGCGCTCGACGAGATCGCGAAGGTAGGCGGCGGGCCCGCATTAGCGCCTCCGTGAGCGTCGGCTAAGATTGCCGGAGCCGGACTCGGCGCAGGAGATGCATTTGGATCAGGCGATTCTCAAACGTTCTGCAGGTCTTACAGCGAGAGGGATCTCGCTGGTTGCCGTGGCCCTTCTGGCCGCCAGCGGCTGCAAACCACCATCGTCCGGTCCTGCGGATTCCCGGGCCTCGGGAGCTGTCGTGGCGACCCTCAACGGCAATCCGATCACCCTGCAGGAACTCGATGCATTCGCGAGCCCTACCAACAGGGAAGCTTACCAAGGCTTGTACGACGCCAGGCGGGGCGCTCTGGAGCAGTTGATCAATGAACGCTTGATCGAATCCGCCGCCGCCCAGGAAGGCGTGACTTCGGACGAGTTCTTCGAACGAAAGATCGAGGCTCACGTCGCACCAGTGACCGGAGCTGAGGTAAGGACTTTCTACGATGCCAACTTCAAACCGGGTGAAGGCCGCGAGTTCGAAGACGTAGCCGGACGCATCGAAGCCTTCTTGCTCCGCAATCGGGTCGTCGAGCGACGAGACGAAATTCTGGCCGGACTGAGCGCGAAGGCGAAGCTGGAAATCTCCCTCGATCCGCCGCGCGCCGATGTTCCCGTCTCACCGACAGAGCCGGCCATCGGACCCGTGACCGCTGCGGTGACGATCGTCGAGTATTCAGACTTTCAGTGACCCTACTGCGCGAGGGTCGGTCCGACCCTCAAGCAGGTGGTCGAGAAGTACGGCGACAAGGTGCGCATCATCTATCGGGACTATCCACTTCCAAGCCATGGGCGGGCGCAAGCCGCCGCCGAAGCAGCCCGATGCGCACACGCACAGGGGAAGTTCTGGGCTTATCACGACAAGATCTTCGAGAACCTCCGAGGGTCGCTGGACGCGGATCAGCTCAAGGGATTCGCCGCGGAACTGGGACTGGACGCCGATCCGTTCGCCCAATGCCTCGATTCGAATGAGTTCGCTGAACAGGTGCAGGCCAGCGCGCGCAGCGGGCAGGCGCTAGGTGTAACCGGAACGCCGGCCTTCTTCATCAACGGACGCTTCCTGGGTGGCGCCAAGCCGTTCGAGGCTTTCGTGGAAACGATCGACGAAGAACTGGCGCGATAGCTCGTAGTCAACGTCGGTAGGGAGAAGCCCGGTCAGGGTTGGGGGCGCGCGTCACGCTCGACGATACGGATTGGATAGCGGTTCTCGCCCGGCAATGGGGCGGCCTCACCCTTCCCCACGCGCAATACCCGCACGCGTTCTAGAGCCTGCGGATTCAAGGCCTTCAGAGGCACGTATCCCAACACACCGGGTTTCTGTGAGACCGCTTCGATGACCGACTCCGGAGATCCAAACTCGCGAGGCGGAAGATCTCCGCCGGACAGCGCTTGTTGAATCCAGTAGTCCTGCATCTCCTGCTCCGACTTGCCGAAGACGGCGCGGGTGAAAACCTGACGAGCCGAACTACCCGAGCGCAGATGGAGCGGCTCGATGCGAGATCCCGCATGCCGAGTCGTTTTTCCCAGATAGACTCGACGAAGTGCAGGTAACGAGATCTCTGAGATCACCGCGCCTTCTGAGTGGATGATCAACGCAAGCGCATCGTCCGCGTGGGCCGCACCTGGTAGTGCGAGCATCGACCCGACGAGCAGGCAGCGCACGAAGTGAAGAAGGCTCACCATGCTCAGAACAAGGTCCCGATCGACAGGCCCCAGTAGCGAAAATCACGACGCGGGGCGTCGTCAAAATCGTGATCTGAATACTCAGCCTTGAGCCGGAGCCACGGTTTCGGCTGATAGCCCAGAGTGAAGGTATTGACCCTGCGCTGGAAGGCGATTCCCGTCGAGTCGTCGTCCCCCCAGTTGAAACGATAGTTCAGATAGAAGCGCGAATGAAAACGCCAGCGCAGCTTCGCATAGGCGATGTTGATATCACGCGACAACTCCGGAACCGTGTTGCTATCGCGTTGCTGGCGAACGTACTCGGCTCTGAGCAGGAGCGTGGAAGTCAACTGCGTCTGACCGTAAAACGCGATGCTGCGTTCGGAGCGATCCTTTGGCAGTTCGCGTTGTCGCTGGAAGTAGGACACGCCAGCGAAATGCTCTTCGCGAATTCCCAGACGCAAATCGCCACCAAGGGACCAGCCGTCAGTCTTCGACTCCTGGAGCAAGGAAGAGCTGTTTCCGTAGCTGGTATAGGCCGCGTAGCGAATCTCGAGATCCGTTGGGGCGGGATCCCGGGGGAACCAACGCCCGATCAGCCCCAGCCCTTGTTGCTGTTCGGGCGTGATCCTCTCTTGTTCGTGCAGTGGGGGGCGGATCGTCTCCATCACGATGGTCCAGTGGACCGGGGTCCAGTAGCCAAACGGTGTGTTGAACTGGCCGAGCCGGACCTCGAGTGCATCGCCGAGGCGGTAGCGCACATACCCCTGCTCGAGTTCGTACTCGCGTTCCAGCGGAAAGCCGATCAGATCGCTTTCGTGCTCGAACTCCGCTTCGACAAATACCTGCCACTCCTCGCCGTAGCGAGTGTCCAGGAAGATATTCAGGTGATTGACGTTGATGGAACGTGCCGAACCGGGACTGTCATTGTCCTCATAGGAAGCGTCCATCCATCCGCCGACCCGGGTTGTGATCGAATCCGGATGGGTTCGAAACACATCAGGGGTCCGACCGATCTTCCAATCGATTGCGCCGGCGGTCGCGGGTGCAAATAGCAGCCAGCAGACCAGTAGGAGCAAGTATGCGCGTCTTGGCAAGGCATGCCTCTGTTCTGGATGTGGCGGGATTCTGCGGTTTCGGACGGAAACACAGTCTCGGTCGCCCGGGCTTCCGGATCCAGACCTTGTCGAGCCTTTTTCATCTGCGCTTCATGCCCGTTTCGCTAGTCTGAGTCCGTGCCCGGCTTCAGACGACTCTCGATCGGTGCAAAGCTGACGCTTCGGTACACCGCAGCGGTTTCGGTGACGTTGAGTGCTGTGGCTCTTTTCGTCTACGCGCAGGTCGCGCAGAGGGTCAACCGCGAAGCGAAGCTACTCATAGAGGTACAGACGACCGAACTGGCCCAGGACTTCACCTCCCAGGTCGTCGCGGGCGACTTCGAATCGGCAACCCGGTGGATGAATGAGCGCGCGCGACAGTTGGCGAGAAATACCGACCCCGAACTCGCTCTCGGTGTAGAGCTGGTTTCGGATCGCGGGAAGCGACTCGTATTCGCGGGATCCATCGATCTCCGGACGCCTCCGGTCTCTCAGGCCGTTCTCGACGGTCGCCGCCAGACTCTGCTCCGGGCGGTGAACATCGGAGAGTCGCGACCGTATCTGTCGATGGCCGCCAGGGTCCCGGGCGGAGCGGTGCGGGTCCTGATGAACACCGAACGCTACGCAAACAATGTGCGCAATATCCGCGACGTGTTCCTCTGGTCGCTCCCGATCGTACTGGCAACGACGGCTGCGATTGGCTGGCTGCTCGCGCGCGGAAGCCTGAGGCCCCTTGCGGAGATCACCGATACCGCGCGGCGCATCAGCGGTACACGCCTTCACGAATCCGTACCCGAATCCGGGTCGGGAGACGAATTGGACCAGCTGGCGGCCACACTCAACGACATGCTCGGCAGAATCCAGAACACGCTGGTCGAAATGCGCCGCTTCAATGCCAATGCCGCGCACCAGCTACGCACGCCACTGACGGCCATGTCGAGTCAGTTGGAAGTCACGTTGGAAAAGGAACGCGAACCACAGGAGTACCGCCGAGTCTTCCAGCAAGTCCTTTCCGGAGTCCAGCAGCTATCCACCGGTGTGGACGCAATGCTGCGCCTGGCACACTTCGAGGCAGGGTTGGATGCGGGCAGTCGCGAGCCGACGCTCATCACGGAAATCGTCGAAACGGTTCGAGAGTTCTTCGAACCCGTCGCCGAAGAAAAGGGCGTGCATCTCAACACCATTGCACTCCCCGCCGAGCCGATTCTTGCGGACGCTTCCTGGCTTCACCAGCTATTCTCGAACCTGGTGTCCAATGCCGTTCAGTATTCTTCGAGCGGGGACCTGGTGAAGATCGAAGGCCATCTCGAAAACGACTGGTTGGTCGTCGTGGTTTCGGATACGGGACCGGGGATTGCGCCAGAACGAATCGAGGGGATCTTCGATCGTTTCGAACGCGCGGACTCCGTGGCGAGTTCAACGGGGTTCGGCCTGGGCCTGGCGATTGCGCGGGCAATCGCCGTCGCCCATGGAGGTCGGCTCGAGATTGCGAGTGTACGGGGCGAGGGAACCTCACTCTCAGTCTGGCTGCCACGCAGCGCGGAGGTTGGAGTGTGAAGGTTCTCTATGTGGAAGACGACGCGACGGCTCGCGAGTTCATTCACAAGGGCCTGCAGGAACACGGCCATGTCGTCGACACCGCCGCGGATGGAGAAACAGGACTCGAGCGCGGCCTGAGCGGGAATTACGACCTGATCATCCTCGATGTCGGGCTTCCCGGAATAGACGGTTTCGAAGTACTGACTCGACTTCGCGATGACCGCATTCCCACTCCCGTGCTCTTCCTGTCGGCCCGTACGGAAGTCTCGGAACGGATTCGCGGCCTCAATCTCGGCGCAGACGACTATCTGGCCAAGCCGTTTGCATTCGCCGAACTCCTGGCCCGGATCGATGCGATCTCGAGACGGACACAGGTGACACCCGTCGGCGAAGTACTGCAGATGGCCGATCTGGAGCTTGACCTGAGTCGTCACATCGTACGTCGGGCCGACCAGATCATCGAACTGACGCGCAAGGAGTTCGCACTTCTCGAATACCTGATGCGAAGCCCCGGCCAGGTCCTTTCGCGCACGATGATCATCGAGAAGGTCTGGGGTTATAGCTTCGATTCGTACTCGAACGTCATCGACGTGCACATTGCGCATCTGCGCAAGAAGATCGACCGCGACTTCGAGCCGAAGCTCCTGCACACCGTCAAGGGAATGGGATACATCCTGGACACTCGCCCGCGCAACGCCTGATCCCGAGCGCGACCCCACAGTGCAAGAAGCCCGAATCCGCGCAGAGGCGATCGATTTCTGCGCAATGCAGTATGCTCGGCGCGATGGGAAGAATCCCGATGGGAGAAGTCGGAATGGACGCGGGTACGGCACATCACTTCGGCCTGGGAGCGATTGATCAGGTCTCCTATGTGGTCACCGATATGGCGGAGTCCCTACCCAGATACGAAGCCCTTTTCGGTCCCTTCAAGATTGGCGAGACACCGCTGCCGGATTGCACGGTTCGCCGGGTGCAGGCAGATGTGAAGCTCAAGATCGCAGTCAATTCCTCTGGCCCGCTGGAAATCGAATTGATCCAGGTCCTCGCGGGGCAGACCACGCATAGCGAGCACCTGAAGAAGCACGGCGAAGGGCTTCATCACGTGCGTTTCCGTGTTGCGCAGATCGACGCGAAGTTGAAGGAACTCGAATCTGCCGGCTTCGAGAAGATCTTCTTCAAGCGTTTCGGACCCACGATCGCATTCGCCTATCTCGAATCACCCGCCGAAATGGGCAAGAGCGTGATCGAACTGCTCGAGTGCCCGGAGGAGTAGACCATGAGCAAACGACCCGACACCCCGCTGACCCGCGAGACCATGGGAATAGCCAAAGGACTGCCCCTGAATCTCTCTGGTGATGGCATCGAAGACCTGCGACGCGGCATCCAGACCTTGATGGATATCGAGGCCATCAAACAGCTCAAGCACGCCTACTTCCGCTGTCTGGACACAGCGAACTTCGAGGAAATGGCCGACTTGTTCCACGAGGACGTTTCGGTTCACTTCATTGGCGGCGCGTACGAGTGGAAATTGCAGGGCAGAGCCGAGTACATCGAAGCCGTCTCAAAGGCGTTTACCAAACAGGCCATTGGGCATCACAACGGCCATCATCCAGAGATCCAGATTCTCAACCAGAATGAAGCGACCGGTATCTGGTATCTGGCCGATCATATGTGGATCCTGGAGCACAACTTCCACACGACCGGAACGGCCCTTTACTACGACCGCTACCTGAAACGCGACGGGCGCTGGCAGGTCAAGGACACACAGTACCGGCGCATCTACGAGTCGAGTCGTAGGCTCGACGAAAACCCGCCACTCTCAACCCACTACCTGGGAACCTACGGCAGCGGCGATACCTCAGAAGACGGAGCGGAGTAGAACAGACGCGTATTGGGTCGGCCCGAATGCGGCCAGGTCCCGTCAGGCCCGGAAAGCCGCGACGCTTCCGCCCACCACCCCTGGCGCGAAACCTCGAGTCACTGCAAACTGATTCCTGGGGGTTTCGATGGCCAGACGTGTCGGTCTGTTGACGAGCGGGGGTGATTGCCCGGGTTTGAACGCTGCGATCCGCGGCTTCGGCAAGGCTGCGCTTGGCACGCACGGGATCGAGACCCTCGGTTTCCTGGACGGCTTCCGAGGTCTGGTCGAAAACCGCTTCGTACGGCTCGAGTCGGATGAATTGTCGGGAATCCTGACGGACGGTGGAACGATCCTGGGGACCGGCCGCGACAAGCCACACAAGATGCCGACAAACGGTCGAAGCGAAGACCGAACCGGTGATGCGGTCAACACCTACCAAAGACACGGACTCGACTGTCTGGTTTGCATCGGCGGCGGTGGCACCCAGAAGAACGCCTTACGGCTTCAGGAAGCCGGACTCAATATCCTGACTCTTCCCAAAACCATCGACAACGACATCGCATTCACCGAAGCAAGCATCGGATTCGATACCGCGCGACAGATCGCAGCCGAGGCGATCGACCGCCTGCATTCGACGGCCACCAGTCACCAACGCATCATCGTGGTCGAAGTGATGGGGCATCGTGCGGGCTGGCTCGCACTGGCCTCGGGCCTGGCGGGAGGCGCCGATGTCATCTTGATCCCGGAGATCCCCTACGACGTGGGCAAGGTGGCCGCGGCAGTGCGCGAACGGGCTCGCGCTGGAAAACGCTACAGCATCGTGGCGATCGCCGAAGGAGCCATGAACGCGGACCAGTCCGAGGAAATCACGGGACTGATCGAGGCAAGACGCACGGCGGAGAGCAAGCGGGACCGCCAGAAGCTCAGCGCAAAACTCGAAGCGTTCCACCGCGACCACACCGATCACACACTTCGGCTCACCCATCAACTCGAGGAGCAGACCGGTCAGGAGTCTCGGCTCACGATACTGGGACATCTTCAGCGCGGAGGGACTCCTTCCGCGACGGATCGCGTTCTGGGGACGCGACTGGGCACGACAGCCGCGAAGATGGCAGCCAATGGCGAGACAGGCGTCATGCTCGCGGTCTTGGGCGATGAACTGCGACCCATCGCGTTGAGCAAGGTGGCGGGAGTCAAGAAGCTCGTACCCACTGATCACGCCTGGGTCCAGGCCGCGCGCGACGTCGGCACCTGCCTCGGGGACTGAAACCCGAGTGCTGGGCAGCGCGGCCCGTCACCTGACTTCTGGACTTGAAACCCGGTCCGTGCGGAGAGATCCTTGCCTGAAGTGGATCATCCGCTTTCGACTCCAACACAGGTGACCGGCAGACGGTCCATCTGGCTCGTAGCCGGGCTCGCGCCCGTACTCGGCCTCGTTTTGACCGTACTTGCCTACGAACCCGCGCTGCGTGCGCCTTTCTACATGGACGATGCACCTAACATCGTCCATGCCACGGGCGTGCACATGACCGAACTCTCGAGCGAGAGCGTTTGGCGAGCGTTGCTGGAAGGCCATTTGAAGCCTCGCCCCGTCGCCAACCTGACTTTTGCTCTGGATCATCTCCACTCCGGTCTGAAGGCACGTGGCTACCACCGGACGAATCTGATCGTGCACCTGGGCAACGGAATGGCTCTCTACTGGCTGATCTTCACACTCCTTGGGCGTGAGCGCGATCGAGTCACTCGGGCCGCGATCGCAGGTTCGGCAGTTGCGGTCTTCCTGACTCATCCACTCGCGACTCAGGCCGTCACCTACGTCGTTCAACGCATGGCCTCTCTAGCAACACTGCTTATTCTGCTTTCGCTGGCGGCCTACGCAAATGCGCGCCCGCCGGAGGGTCGTGGGCACAGGGCGTGGTTTCTGCTGAGCTTCGTATTCGGACTATTGGCCGTCGGCACCAAGGAGATCGCGGTCATGCTCCCGCCGGCCATCCTGTTGTACGAAGCGTGTTTTCACCAGAAGTCCTGGCACGAGAGTTTGGCGCCCCTTTTTGAACGCTTGAGGCAACCGCCGGTCTGGATCGGTCTGATGCTGGGAACGCTGATACTGGGAATACTGGCACTGCCCGTGCTCGAAACCGCGTTCGAGCGGATCCAGTACTACCGGATTCCAGACAGGGACTTCGGACCGTTCGAACGAATCCTCACGGAGACGCGCGTCGTTTTCTTTTACGTTTCCCTTTTCCTCTGGCCTGCGCCGTCGCGCTTGAACCTCGAGCACGTGTTCGAACCTTCGCGAGGCCTGCTCGATCCAGTCTCGACCCTGCTGGCCAGCGCGGGCTGGCTCGTCCTGCTCACCCTGGCCATGGTGCTTGCCTGGAAGAGGCCTCGCCACGGCTTCGCTGCGCTCGGCTTCTTCTTGTTCAACATCGTGGAATCCGGCCCTTTGCCGATCGAACTCACTTTCGAACATCGCTTCTATCCGTCCATGGCCTTCCTTGTGCTGCTGGTGGCAATGGTCATCGCAGAAGCACCTCCGCGAATCCGCTGGGGAGGGTGCTTCGGGTTGATCGCACTGACCTTCCCCCTGGCGTTTGCAGCAAACGCTCGCAACGAAGTGTGGGTGGACCCGGTCGCCTTCTATCGGGACGCGGCGGCGAAATCCCCGGAGAGCTATCGAGCCCACTACGAATACGGAGCGAATCTGGGCAAGCAGGGGATGTTTGCTGAAGCGCTGGCTCCATTGGAACGGGCCATCGCAATCCGCAATTCCGACTCTCGCGCACTCGGGCAAGCGGGTGCGGCGGCACTGGCGATCCGGGACCACGCGAGAGCACTCGACTATCTGCAACGCGCCGTTCAGGCCGACACGACCAACGCAGAAGCTCTGTTCAACCTGGGCTTCCTGTTCGATCAACTGGGGCACCTGGACAAGGCGGCACCCGCTTATCGCCGCTTTATCGAAGTGGCCGGATTCGAGCCCACCGGACACGAGTTTGCGCGTCAGGTCGCCCAGGTACGCGCCCGACTGGCGCTCCTGGAGACACTCGACGAGTGATCAATCGTGAAATCCGACCTTGTGCATGGCCTCGATGAGGCGCTCGGCCTCCTCCTCTGAGCGGGCGAGCAGACGGATCTGCGGCTCCAGAATACGGACCGACGGATTGGAAGCGATCTCCTCATAGGCGATCCGGGCGACGCGACCCTCTTCGACCCGTCCGAGAATTGCGAGCGAAGTGGCCAGGGTCATCCAGGCCGTCGCACTCGGTGTTCTGTCGACGGAGTTCTGCGCGTCGGAGGCCGCTTCCTCGAAACGTCCCAGGACCATGCAGAGCAACCCGCGATAGGCGAGCCAGCTGTACAAGAGCGGATCCCGGGGAGACAAGCGCATCGCGCGTTCGATGTGAGGCAGGCCCTCCTCTGAGCGTTGATCGAAAATCAACGCGACGCCGAGGCACGCAAGCGCCTGGGCATTATTCGGATCGAGTTCCAGGCTGCGAGTGTGCGCGCGAATCGCGTCGCGGGTGCGACCCAGATTACCCATGATGGCACCCTGGACCTGCCAGAGTTGTGGATCGTCGGGCGCGATCGAAGTCGCGCGTCGAATCGACGCGAGAATCGACGCGAGAATCTTCTCGTTGGTTTCGCCGGAATCGGGTCCCAGTGAATCGAATATCAGCAACGAGTGTGCGAATGCGTGCACTGCGTGCCCCAGTGCGTATTCGGGATCGATCTCGAGTGCGCGTTCGGTCGCATCACGCGCGGTGCGCGCCACGTCGCGATTCGAGATATCGCGTTGCAACTCGGTCCACGCGCGGTTTACCAGCGCCCAGGCTTCCAGGTCCTCTGTCGGTTGACGACGGGCTCGCTCCGCTTCCGCCATGCGCAGCGCGGGCTTCAGTGCGGTGACGATCGCCTCGGTAACCTCGTCCTGGAGTTCGAAGATCTCTTCGAGCAGGCGATCGAATTTTTCCGCCCAGACCGTCTGCGAAGTGGTCGCATCTGCAACCTCCGCGCTGATGCGTACGCGGTTCCCGGCGGCGCGAACACTCCCCGAAACGACGTAGCGGGCACCGAGTTCTCGACTCACCTGCTTCAGATCGACCGATCGACCTCCGTAAGTAAAGCTGGAGTTGCGGGCAATGATCGGAAATGAGCGCCATGCGGACAGCAACGCGATCAAGTCCGCAGCAATCGCATCTCCCAGAAACTCCTGATCGCTGGCCGAAGACAGATTGTCGAAAGGCAGCACCGCGATCGCCGGAAGCTCGTACGCACTCGAGGCTCCATCTGCTTCATGGGGACCGATCTGGGCGCGGAACACGTGCACGGGATGCGGAACGTTCTTGAATTCCCGCAGTCCAAGATCATCGAATTCGTGAGCAAGTCGACCGCGGACCTGCTCGTACACAGTGGACGAAAGACACAAGCCACCGGGGTTGGCCAGGCTCTCGAGCCGAGCTGCGATGTTCACACCGTCGCCGTAAACGCGCTCACCGTCGACCATCACGTCGCCCATGTGCAGGCCGATGCGAAAAGGCATGCGGCGCTCCGGTGAAACCCCATCGTCACGCCCTGCGATCCTCTTCTGGATATCGATGGCGCTGTGCACGGCGTCGAGCGCGCTGGGAAACTCCGCCAGCAGATTGTCCCCCGTCGCATCGACCACGCGCCCCCCGTAACGCTCGACACACTCGGAGATCAGCGCCCGCGAACTCGTGATCGCACGGACCGTGGCCTCGTCGTCATCGGCCATCAGGCGCGTGTAGCCCACGGCATCGGCGCTGAGGATCGCCGCGAGTCTGCGTTCAACGGATTTCAGAGGGAACTCCCGGTCCACATGCTACCGATCCGCGCTGCGCATCGCTCGGATGACCCGACGAATCTTCCAAATAGCTGATTTTGCTCATCTATATTCAATTCCATGATCTCCTCTGTAAATGACTGACCAGGTCAGTTATGATTCAGAGAGAATCACAGGAGATCCATTGATGAACACGCCCCGGGATTTCGTTCTACTCCTCGTACTGGCCTCGCTCACGAGCGGCTGCGGAACGCTCTCGAAAATCGACATCCTGCGCGTGGTGACGTCGGGACGCGATGGTTGGCAACACCCCGATCGTGTTGTCGAGGCGATCGGCTTGAAACCCGGAGATACGGTCGCGGAAATCGGGGCGGGGAGCGGCTACTGGTTGGTCCGGCTATCAGAAGCCGTCGGAGAGCACGGCCGCGTCTACGCAGTCGAGGTCGAAAACGAACTCGTCGAAGAGTTGCGCTCCTTTGTCGCCGAGCGGGAGCTGTCGAACATCGTAGTCGTCCTGGGTCGCTACGAGGATCCGTTGTTGCCGGATGCATCAATCGACGTGGCGATGACTTCCCTGACCTATCATCACATCGAAGACCGACCCGAATACTTTACGGCCCTGCACCAGGATCTCTCACCTCGAGGGCGGGTCGTGCACCTCGATGGGCGCGATGATCTTCCCATTCCATTTCGCTGGCTCGCCTCGAAAGGCCACTGGTCCAACATCGACGCGATGAACAACGAGATGCGATCCGCGGGTTACCAGCGCGTAACCTCGTTTGATTTCCTGCCCATGGAGAGCTTGCAAGTCTTTTCTCCCGATGCGGAAGACCTGACGTCCGCAGTCGACCCAGGACAAGACTGACGTGGCCAGGCAGATCCCAGAAGATCGCTTCGAGAAGCTAGTCGAGCACGCGACTGAGGTGTTCATTGCGCGCGGTTTCCGGCACACCCAGATGGCCGAGATCGCCGAAGCCGTCGGCGTATCCAAAGGAACACTGTATGTGTACGTCGAAAGCAAGGAAGCGCTGTTCGCGCTCTGCCTGCTCCAATCCTCCCGCACCCGCCCGGTTGCGGTTCCGAGCGAACTCCCGATCTCGACACCCAGACAGGGGGATCTCTCCACCTTCCTGAAGAATGCAGTCGCGCGCGAGACGCAAAAGTCGCTCATGGATGCACTCGAGAAACCTCGTGCTGATGACATCCACAGAGAACTCGATGTCATCTTCCGCGAACTCTACGAGACCCTGGAACGCAACTGCCGTGGAATCAAGCTCCTGGACCGTTGCTCAGATCATCCCGAAGTCGACGGGGCCTGGAATGTTCTCGGCCGCCGGGCCTACAACGATCACCTGGTCGCCTACCTGGAATCCAGAATCGCCGCCGGACAGATCCCCAGGCATACCGACCCGGGCTTGTCGATGCGCATTTCGCTCGAGATCTGCACGACCTGGGCAGTTCACATCAAGTGGGATCGCAACCCGCAGAGCTTCGATCCGATCCGTACGAAAGGCACCGTGATCGAGTTCGCGATCGAGGGGTTGCTCAATCCAGTACAGGCCAGCCCGTGATTGCCCTGAACGAATCGCTTGCAAGAGCCGAAAGACCGAGAACGACTGAAGAGGATCAGGTCGACTTTCAGATCTCGCCACTGAGCGCGGGCGGAATCGTCATCGCCAACATGATCGGTGTGGGTGTGTTCACGACTTCGGGCTTCGCGCTTGCCGACCTCGGGAGTCGCGAAGCCGTGCTTCTGGCGTGGGTCCTGGGTGGAGGACTCGCGATGGCCGGGGCGCTCTGCTACGGCGCGTTTGCGCGGCGCCTGCCGGAGTCCGGTGGTGAGTACACCTTCCTCTCGGTCACGGTGCACCCACTGGCGGGCTTTCTCGCGGGTTGGGTTTCGCTACTCGGTGGTTTCACGGCACCCATCGCGGCAGCAGGACTGGGGCTTCAAGCGTATCTCGCGAGTTCCTTCGAAACAACGCTGCGACCAGAGTGGATCGGCACGATGGCCATCGGTGCTGCGGCCCTGGTACATGGGATTTCCCTCAGGGAAGGACTCCGACTCCAAAACGTTGCCGTCACAGGACAGGTCCGGAATCCCGCTACAGCGCGCGCTGTCGCTGGTCATGGCGCTCGCGCTATTCACGTCGATCTCGAGCATGGTCCTGACGGGACCGCGCGTGTATGCGCGCATGGCGGACGACGGCCTTTTGCCGCGCTGGATCGGAAGCGGAGATGAAGTTCCTCATGGGGCCGTCGTGCTACAAGCCGGGTTTGCGATCGTCGTCTTGTGGCTCAGCGATCTCGCCCAACTGCTGGGCTTCGTCGGATTCCTGCTCGGCCTTTCGGCGGCGGCCACGGTGAGAACATGAGGTCGCCCATCCGTTTGACGCTGCTCAACATCGCTCTGGTTTGTCTTGCGCTGGCTTTTCCGAACGGCACTCCCAATGCGAAGGAACTCGAGACGTTGCCTTCCGAGACCGCGGTTGCGGATATCCGTGCCAGCGAGGGCATCGTCTTCGTCGATCTCTACGCTGAGTGGTGAGGGAAATGCCGCCGGCAGTTGCCGGTCATCGAATCCCTGGCCGAGGAGTTTTCGGGGCGGGCGCGCTTCGTCATGGTACACCTCGACCGAGAAGGCACGCTCTCAAAAGCCTTCGGTTCTTCAGGAGTCCCTGACTACATCGTCTTCCGTAACGGAGTAGAGGTCGATCGCATAACATTGATCGCCATTGGCTGGCTTCTGGAGCCCCGACTGCGTTGGATGATCGAAGGAGCAATGGAATGAGCGGAACTCGAAACAAGAGCGTGGCGCTGTTCTCCAGAGCGGGCATTGGTTCCGTCTGGACTGGTGCCCTGATCGCAGCGCTCATGCTCGGAATCTTCGCAACCATCGCCTGGATCCAGGGAAGTCTGGACATGTTCCTGAACGGCGAGGCCGGGCTCTGGGAGTATCGAGAGGCCCGCATTGGAATTCTGGTCGCGGTTCTGGCGGGCTTCCTTCCCGGCGCGCGACAACTGCTCGCGGAAGGTGCACAACGCGACTTCGATGCCTTGCGCGGCCAGATCGATTTGACCCCCTCGGCGGTGGAGCGCTTCTGTCTGCTCGACACCCGCTCGATTCAGCTTGCGGGCTGCGCCGGTCTGGCGATCGTACCGCTCACCGCGCTCGCCATCGATCGGGATCCCGGACTCTACTTGCAGAGCGAGTACTGGAATGGCGAACAGATCTTCTCTTGGCTCGTCGGGGGCTGGGTCACATGGAACCTGGGAATCCTCATCTACTCGACGCTGAGCTTCTCGAATCGCTTCTCTGAACTCGCCGCGCACTTACGACGCCTCGACCTGTTCGATCTGCAAGCTCTGTCGCCATTTTCACGCCACGGTCTGCGTTCTGCACTGGTCTGGCTCGTGCTGGCGAGTACGATCACGCTCAATGCAGTCGACGTAGCCTGGTTCGCTACCACTGGTGTCTTTGCGCTACTGCTCGGAGCGAGCGCATTGATGCTTCCCGTGCGCGGGATTCACGAGCGCTTGCGAGAAGCCAAGCGAGCGGAACTGGAACGCGTGGACGCGGCGATCAGAGGAAACGGTGACGCGTTATCCGAATCGGCGATTCGCGAACGAGCCAGCGACGTTTCACTCTCGGACCTTCTCGCCTATCGAGACTTCATCATCTCCGTGCGCGAGTGGCCCTTCGACGCTCCCGCCATACGCCGCTTCGGCCTGTATCTGGCCATTCCCCTGACTTCGTGGCTCGGCGGTGCGCTGGTTGAACGTCTACTGTTCGCAGCACTCGACTGAAATCAGGAAACAGTTGCCGAGTTACCGAAGGGCTTCACGAGCAGGATCAGCCGCGGCAGAAGCGTCAGAACTCCGACCAGCGCCAGGGTCATCGCCAGACCCGTCAGTACGCCGAAATAGATCGTGGGCCAAAAGTTCGAAAAGGAGAGGATGGAGAATCCGAAGATGATGGTCGCTGAGGTGTAGAAGACAGCTCGGCCGATTGTCGCGTGGCAGATCCGCAGCGTCTCGGAGTAGTCCCCAGAGCGCGCGAACTCCTCCCGGAAGCGATAGATGTAGTGAATGGCATTGTCGACGGCGATGCCGATCGTGATCGCGGCGATCGTTATGGTCATGATGTCGAGCGGAATTCCGACGAGGCCCATGACGCCCATCACGAACGTCGCCGCGAGAATCTGCGGAATGATTCCAATCAGCGCGAGTTTCAGCGAGCGAAACAGGACCAGTAGCATCAGAGCGATCCCCAGCAGGACCGCGCCCAGCGTCGAGATCTGAGATTGATAGAGGCTTTGCAGCATATTGTTGTAGAGGACGAGAGTTCCGCTAACGGTGACGGCTCCCTCGCGCAGACCCAGCGTCTCGATCAGGCCATCCGTTATCCGTTGCAATAGTGCAACTCTGCGAAGCCCGTCGAGCGAGTCGATGATTCGCAACTGGATACGCGCCTCATTGTGCTCGAATGAGAAGTACGGATCGATCAGAGGCTCCCGCACTTCGGCCGGGAGCTTGCGATACAGTACCGCGAGTTGGACACCGTCGAACTCTTCTCCATCGTTGACCTCTTCTGCAACACGGATCGCGGAGGCCAGGGAAAGTACCTTGCCAACTTCAGGCTGATCGTCCAGGTAGTCGTGGGCTTGCTTGACGACGTCGATCTTGAACGGCGTAAACCAGTTCTCCGGTCCGGAGGCGGCACCGACGTCCCAGTCGTCGAAGTCATCTTCCTCCTCATCGTCGAAAATCTCTTCTGCGGTATCGCCGGATTCGTAGCTGATCAGAATATCGAGAGGCGTCGTGCCGCCCAGTTTGCGATCGATCAGCTCCATGCCCTGGTAGATCTCGGTGCTCTTGCGAAAGTAGCTGATGAAGGCGTTCTCCACGGTCAGCTTCGATACACCTAGCAGGCTGACCAGCAGGAGCAGACCTGTACTCGAATAGATCAGCGCACCGCGATGCTCCGCCAGGCGGGCAAAGGCTGCCGTGAATGGAAGCTCGTCATCGACTTTCACCGTCTTGCCCTTGGGCATCAAGGCGAGCAGCGCGGGAAAGAGCGTGAACGACGTGATGAACGAAACGGCAAGCCCTGCACTCATCATCCATCCGAAGTCCTGCACCGGTTTGATCTGACTCAATACGAGTGAGCCAAAACCAATGATCGTCGTCAGCGCGGTATAGAGACAGGGAGAAACGATGAGCGTGATCGTATCTGCAACCAGATCGATGTGCTCGCGCTCCGGTTGTTCGGACTGGAGTTGACGGAAACGCACACAAAGGTGGATGTTCATCGAGATGGTGATGATGAGCATCAGTGCGAGGAAATTCGACGAGATCACCGTCACCGGCCAGCCCGCAAGCCCGAGAATCCCGATCATGGCGAGGCCCGCGTAGGCGCAACTCACCAGCGGCAGGACGATCCACCGGACCTCTCGGAAGATCGCCGCCAGCACGACGATCACGAACAGGAATACACCTGTGCCAAAGACGATCAGGTCATTGCGCACGAAGGTGATCATGTCATCGGCGATCATGGCCACGCCGCCGAGGTGCACCTGTGCCTTGGAGCGATACGGCTCGATGACCTCGCGCAGGTTCGCGATCTGATGATGACGCCTCTCGGCGAGAAGTTCGCGGGCCTGATTGTAGGCGACCGAGACCGCGGGAAGATCCTCCAGACCTTCGCTGTCCGATCCTGAGGCGCCGCGGCGAATCAGAAGCCGGTTGCGCTCCGCCATCAATTGGACGAATTCCTGATCGCGCTCCAGATTGAGGGCCAGGGCCGTGGTCTTGCCATCTCGGCTGAGAATCAGTTCGCGATAGACCGGGCTGTCGTGCAACTCCGATCTGGCACGCGCCCGATCGATAGTGGGAGACTCCAGCGTCGGCACGTTCTTGGCCATTTCGAGAAGCGGAACGTCGGAGCTGTTGATCAGTGGTACGTCCAGGATACTCATGACCGAATCGACGCCATCCGCGGAGCGAAGAGCATCTCGCAACTCGCGGAGGAGTTCCAGAGAAGCGTCACTGAACAGATCGCCCTCTGGCGTAAACGTGACGATGAGCAATTCCTGCGTCTCGTAGCGCGCATCAACCTCGCGCATGAGCTGCAGATCGCGATCGTCTTCCAGCAGTAGCGACTCCGCCGAGGCATCGAGCTTGAAGTCCTTGGCGTGATAGGCAAAGAAGGCGAGTAGCAAACACAGTACGGTCAGCGCGGACCTGGGGTGGTCCAGAAGAACTCGTCGATAGATCGAAGTCGTCGCCTTTGTCATCGGGATCCGGATGGTAGCCCGTCTGCGAGCCTCCTGCGCGTTTTGGGCGTACAAGCCAAGCATGGAAAAGAATCTCTGGCTTGCTTCCGAACTCGGCTGCATCGCTTCTCAGGTCTGATCGTCGGCAGACCGATCCCCTCGTCGTGCACCCACGCAGTCGCATGACGGTTTTCTTCTGGGGTTTCGCGCTGGCGACGGCGTTGGGCTCATTGGCTGCACTTGGACCGAAGGTTCTGTCTTCATCGATCCAGGAAGAAGAGGACTCCGTTGTGGTCGTGATCGTCGGTGATGACGCTAGAGTCGCTCAGGTCCGAAGCTTGTTGGACGACAAACGCGTACTCGTCGACTACCCCCAGGGAATCGCCTTGCACGAAGGTCGCGTGATCGCAGCCGATGCCGAGGCGGCCAGTGCAGTTCTGACGAGCGCGGGCTGGGGCGATTCCCGGCTCGACATCTTTACACCGGGCAGTCTGGGGCGAAACTACGATTCTCCTCGGAGTTCAGGAGAAACCTCGACGCGCATCAGGGAACTGATGAACAAGCCCGAACTCTCAATGATCGAAGCTCGTGAGCTGCTCAATTGGATGGATACGAACCCCTGAGGCATCCGACCGCCGTCCGGATTCTCACCGTCGTAGTAGCGGGCTATACGGCTCTCGCAAACTTCCGGGCAGGGCTGTCGTAAGACCGGCTTCAGGCCAGCTTGTCACGGAAGTAGGCCAGGACCTCTTCGAGTGCCACGCGAGTCGGTTCCCCGGCGTCGGCAAAGTCGAGCGTGAACACGGAGTGTCCTTTGCCCGGCAGGGTCGTCAGGCGCACTCGCTCGATATCGTCGTTGAACGCACTGTCGATTGCGTCGAATTTGTCGGCTTTGCAGAGCACGTCGCCTTCGAAACGGTATGCGAGCATGGGGCCGTGTTCATCGAGCCTGGTCCGAACCTGATCGACTTCAGCTTCAGACATGTGTAGCGCGTGCTTGTTCATGAGCGGCAGCGAAGGTTGCGAGGCAACACTGGCCAGAACGCTATCGTCGGCCATCAGTGAAATCGCGAAGTTTCCGGTGAGACACATGCCGATCACGCCAACGCCCGATACGGTGTAGTCCGTTCGCAGTTTCCGACACAACGCCTTCAGCCAGTCGACGATCGGACTCGTGGCGTTGTTCTGGAAAAGATGAAACTCGCGTCGGATACAGAAGACACGCAGCATATTTCCAACGAGTGAGACCTTTCCAAGTGGCCCAAAGAGATGCGGGAGGGCGACGCGAAACCCCGATTCGATGAAGCGGTCGGCCAGACTCAGGGTTTCCGGTCCGATCCCGGGCAACTCCTGGACAATGACGACGACCGGTCCGCTGCCCCGCGTGTATACGTCGTGGTGAACCATATCTCCGCTGGCGATCGGTGCGGCGAACTCGGACTTTTCGTACCCGTCGAGCATCTGACCTCCCCGGTCACGTTGGGAACACGTCTCCATGGTCTCATAGCTGAGCTGGCATCTCTGCACTCATTCGGGGGAATTCGGGTCGATGCCGATTTCCAACTCGCGGCGGCGACCGAGCTTGCGACTGGCGCGCGCAGCGGCGAGCAGGCGCGCCCGATCGGTTTGCTGACGAAGCGTAAGTGATCCCGATCCCACTTCCTGACTCACCTCGATTCGCTTTCTCGATCCATCGCTCGACAGCGCCACTACTTCGATGCGATTGACACCGGGCGCCATCTCGAGCAACGCAGCAAAACTCCCGTCGGCGTTGCGCACGAGTTCGAGAGCGGGCGCTCCCGTGGTCAGGTTCCTCACGTGCAGTTCCTTCAGCGAAGCGAACTGAATCTGGGCGAGCAGGCGCCCGAGTTCAGCCGGATTGGCAACACCTTCGTAGGAGCCTCCGCTCGCCTTTGCCACCTCGGCGGCCGCGCGCGGATTGGCTACGGCGTCGCGGCCAATGGCAAACGTGTGGATGCGAATCCCCCGCTTTGCGAGACTGCGTGCAGCGGCGATCGCCCGATCCGAAGGATCCGCCGCATCTGCCGATCCGCCGCGGCCAGGCTTGGGCAGTGTAGGGATTCCATCGGTCAGCAGAACCATGTGTTTCTGTGCGCGACTTCGCTTCGCACTCAGGCGACTACCGAGCAGTGCCTTTCCCGCAACTCGCAGTCCGGCGTACATATTGGTTCCGCCGGAGGAGCCGGCCAGCTGAACCGCTTCGAGCGATCTTCGCACTTCCGCGTAGTCCGACGTCAGACTCACCTCGATCCAGGCGTGGTTCTCGCCCGGGTTCTCACTACCGGCGAAGGCAACGATTCCGACGCGTGTGGTGCGCGGGTCGAAAGTTCCCAGCAGCCCGCGTACGGCGGCGACCTCCGCAGCGAGAAT
The DNA here is from genome assembly GCA_024226335.1 of bacterium. Lineage (NCBI taxonomy): Bacteria > bacterium. Next base: position 3,105 of record JAAELY010000316.1, on the reverse strand, counting down.
ATTGTCACCACTACCGCGATCGCCGCCGAGCAGTCTCCCGATACCGAAACCGCCTCCGGTCTTGCCGTCTCCATCGATATCGGCACCCGATTGTCGGGCCGTGCTGCCGGAAACATCAATTGCAAAGACGATGTCGAAGCGCGTGGCATCGCCGGTCTTCGTGAACGCTCGACCCGACAGGAAACGCAGGTTCTGTTCCGTACCCGAGGCCACTTTCGTCACGGAGTCCACCGCAAGGAACAGGCTGTCCTTCGAAGCGGCCAGTACCACTAGCGAGATACTCGCGATGAACAGGGCGTGATGCAGTGGCTTGGCCAGTGGGTTCATTTGTCCAGAGGTTCATTCATCAGCGCACCCGCGCAAACAGGCATTTCAGATAGGCTCCCTCTGAGAAACCGACGGGATGGTCTATCGGTTCGGTCGCGCGCGCCAGTTCATCGATTGGGCGGCCGGAATCGTGTGCAGCCCTGTGCACGAGTTCAAAAAAGCTCTCGCGATCGATCCGCGCCGAGCACGAAGCCATGACCAGCAGGCCGCCCGGGCGCAGGAGAGCGACTCCGTTCGCGACCAGACGCGCATAGGCAGCGCGCGCACGATCGACCTCGTCCTGACGCTTCGCCAAAGCCGGTGGATCGATGACCAGCGCATCGAAACGTCTCCCTGCGTCTTGCATCTGCGGCAGGGCCTCGAATACATCAGCCTCCATCGTCTGGTGTTTCGCCGTCGCGATGGACGTATCTGAACGATTGAGTGCGAAGTTCCGCTCGGAGGCCGCCAGGGCGGGAGCGCTCTGATCCAGGCTGATGATGTTTCGCGCCCCGCCGCGCGCGGCGTAGAGCGAGAATCCACCCGTATAGGAGAAGGCGTTCAGCAACTCTCCTCCTCGAACCAGAGTTTCGAGTCGACTGCGATTGTCCCGTTGGTCCAGGAAGAACCCCGTCTTCTGACCGCGCACCGGATCGCACTCGAAACGCAGCCCATTCTCCTGGAAGGTCAAAGGTCCGTCGAGCTCGGCACCGTAGATCAAGGTGCCATCGGCCAGACCGTAGAGTTCACTCGTCCGCGAACTCACGTCCCGACTGAGTCGAAGCACGACGCGTTCAGCCGCCGTTACCTGCAGGAGTGCGTGCAGAGCACTGCGAAGATGCGGAAGCCACGCAGGAGTGTAGAGCTTGACGACCAGGGTCTGCGCGTAGCGATCCACGACCAGACCGGCCATGCCCTCATTGTCCCCGTTCACCAGACGGTAGGCGTCGGTGCCCTGTCGCTGGAGATCTGCGCGACGGGCAGCCAGCTCGGCAAAGCGCCTCGAGAAGAAGGAAGCGTCGATCGGAGTGGGCTTGCCCGCGTGTAGAACGCGCACGCGAATCGGCGATCCCGGGTCGTACAAACCGATCGCCAGGAACTTGCGCGCGCGATCGAATACGACCGCGAGATCTCCAGGCCGGCCCTCGTGACTCTGTTCGCGAATACCCGATTCAAAAAGCCACGGATGACGTTTGCGCAGAGCGCGCTGTCCGCTGCGATCGACTCGGACCGTTACGTTGCGCTCGTTCGCTTCGGGAAGCGAGGCGAGCGCCGGGAATTCACCTTGCATCACATTCACAGTATGGACCGGTCGTCGCAGCACGTCGCGTCGGAGCCGGGTGGATATCGAACGCGACGATCTCGCAATCAGCCCTGGGCCTTCGCCGTGGGCTTCCATCTTGACCGATAAAACGGACCGATACAGACTGCGCATACTCGGAGGAGATCGCACCCCCATGGCTGCTGAACTCGATCGGCGTTCCTTCAATCAATCCATTCTCGCAGCGGCCATCGGCCTGGCGTTCCCCGGATGCGGCGCCGACGACGACCGCTATAGCGAAGCAGACGCGGCGGCTCTCGAGGCGCATCGACGAGACGAGTTGGAAGCTTCGGGGACGGGTCCCTACGGGCCACAAGTCTACCGCGGCTACCGGGGCCTGGCGGAGATGCCGTGGTTCGACCTCGACGACGCTGGCCGGCTGATCTGCACGGTCGAAGACCTGCCACCGGTGATCGACATGCACGCTCATCTGGGAATGTCCATGCTGTTCGCGCCCGAGATCGATCTATTGAGCCCCACACCGCCCGTTCGACACATCCTCGATTGCGACGCCCAGGATCCCGGCTGTCGGCTGGATCTGGACGTGTATGCCAACGCCAATTTCACGGCTGCAGATCTGTGGGCGCTTCGCAGGGGAGCCGTCGCGCAGCTGAGCATCGGAAGCTCGGCGGCTGCGACACACACGATTCCCAATCTAATAGAAGAACTGGACGCGATGCGCATTGCGCAGGCCGTAATCCACCCGATCGCATTCGGGCTTCCCTTCGGCGATGACCTGACCGAACGGTTCGGCGCGGCGATCAAAGCCGCGGGGGTGGGAGATCGCCTGATTCCGGGCTGCTCGGTGCACCCGCGAGATGACGGAGCGATCGAGAAGCTGCGCCGCTACGCCGCGGCCGGCGCCCGCATCATCAAGCTGCATCCCGCCGGTCAGCGCTTTTTCCCGGACTCCCCCGAAGCTATGGTGATCTACGAGGAATGCCAGAATCTGGGTATCGCCGTGTTCTTTCACGGTGGCCGGGCGGGAATCGAGCCGGAATACGCGCATCCCTTCAATCTGATCCGACACTACGAGCCCGCGTTGAAGCGCTTTCCCGGGTTGCCCTTCGTGCTCGGGCACGGCGGTGCCCGAGATGTGGCCGGGGCGATCCCCCTGCTGGAGCGCTACCCGAACTGCTGGTTCGAGATCCACGGCCAGGGCGTGACGGTCCTGCGGCAGATCGTCGAGCGCGCCGACGGCCAGCGTCTGCTATTCGGCACGGACTGGCCGTTTTACCACCTGGCCATGAGCTTGGCGAAGGTTCTGATGGTGACCGAGGACCGGCCGGATTGGCGCCGGGCAATCCTGCGCGGGAACGCAGATCTGCTCCTGAGCCCCTAGGGAACCTCTGCACAGGGAGGCTGCGGCTGCGAAGCGCGATGCATCCGCCTGCGCTGCGTCGCGCGACCCTCTGCAGATCTACGGATCTGCGATCGGATCACCCTTCTTGCTCAGGCGGCGACTCCCGCTTCTCGCT